>RFMS01000172.1 GCA_009927575.1 Actinomycetota bacterium | reverse complement strand
TGTCGCGCGTTTTCTAGAACACCATAAATGTCGAATAATCGAACGCAATTGGAGAATCAAGAATGGCGAGATAGATATCATCGCGTTATCGCCTGAAGGAATTTATCTATTCATAGAAGTGAAATCACGGTCGTCAGAGGCTTTTGGCCATCCATTGGAATCTATTTCAATAGGAAAAGTTCATCGACTGCAAAAACTAGCCTTGGCATGGTTAGCGCTACATGGAAAATTTGGAAGTGAATACAGAATCGATGCAGCAGCTGTATTACTCCGACGAGGAGTATTCGAAATTGATTACCGAGAAGCTGTGGCATGACATTAGGGGCAACATTTGGAGTAAGTCTCTTTGGGCTAGATGGAAATCTCATTCATATTGAGGTGGATATCTCGGATGGGCTACCTACCTATTCACTCTTGGGTTTACCGGATTTAGCGTTGTCAGAATCGCGCGATCGTATTCGTTCAGCGTTGCTCAATTCCCATGAACGATGGCCAAATAAGAAAGTCACAGTTTCTCTCTCACCAGCATGGTTACCTAAATCAGGTTCGCATTTTGATTTACCGATCGCAGTGGCTTTACTCGCAGCTCAGGGTTTAATTCCTTCGGAACGACTTTCTCACACCGTGTTTTTTGGAGAGTTAGCTCTAGATGGTCGCATATCGACAAGCTCGAGGCGTATTACCTGCACTTCTTGCATTGAGAAATTCAGAAATAGAGACAGCAGTAATTCCCTTTGAGAATTTCAGTGAAACTCGATTACTCAAAAACCTCAAAATTATCCCCGTAAAAACTATCCGCGATGTTCTAGGGTGGTTAAGGCGTAATGAAATTCCAGAACAACCCACTGTGATTGATGAAGAAATTAAAGTGGACACTAAAGATTTTTCAGAAGTATTAGGTCAAGAGAGTGCGAAATATGCTTTAGAAGTTGCTGCTGTAGGTTCTCATCACGTGTTGATGATTGGACCTCCAGGGACCGGAAAAACAATGTTGGCCGAGAGATTTCCAACAATTATGCCGCCATTAACTGAAGACGAATCAATTCAAGTGAGCGCGATACATTCGCTTTCAGGAGATCTTCAACATCGTGGGATTTCTACTCGACAACCACCGTTTGTAGCACCACACCACACCACATCTCGAGCAGCGATGATTGGTGGAGGTTCACATGCGATTAAACCTGGCGCATGTTCGCTCGCACATCGAGGAATACTTTTTGTTGATGAAGCTCCAGAGTGCGCAACTGGAGTTCTAGATGCGCTTCGTCAACCGTTGGAATCTGGCGCAGTTACCATTTCACGTGCAATTGGTAGCGCCACATTCCCAGCGCAATTTGTTCTGGCTTTAGCTGCAAATCCTTGTCCTTGTGGTCGTTTTGCTGGGAGAGGGCGAGCGTGTCAATGCACGTCAGTACAAGTGAGGCGATACCTCCATCGCTTATCTGGACCGCTATTAGATCGAATTGATATCCGCCTGCAAGTTTTACCTCCTACTCGAGAATCTCTCTCATCGCATGCAAGAAGTGAAAGTAGTGCTGAAATGAGAGCACGGGTAATAGAAGCTCGCGGGCGAAGTGAAGCTCGATTACTACCGTTAGGAATTTCGCGGAATTCAGAAATTCCTGCCTCATTATTACGCGAGAAATTAAGAGCAGAACGAAGCGCGATGGTATTTCTTCACGGAGAGCTGGAAAAAGAGAACATCACTGCTCGAGGGTTTCATAAAGTGTTACGCGTGGCATGGAGTATCGCTGATCTCGCGGCGCATGAAATTCCTTCGCTCAGTGATGTTCAGCAGGCTATGACGCTTCGCGAAGGACTTGAGTTAATGTCATGAATTACCGATTGGCGCTGTTCTCTGCAATCGAAGGAGGTTCAACATTTTGGACCAATGAAATTTCCCAAAAAGGTGTTGTGCAGGTTTATGAAGAATTAGTAGGGGATTTTTATCATGGCAATAGAAATTCTGCCGAAAAAATATCTGCGAAACTTAAAAACGTAAAGAGTGAAGAATTAAGCGAAGAAATCTTGAAAGCAGGTGGATTTTTCCTATCGCCGGAGGACGAATCGTGGCCACAAGCGCTTAATGATTTAGTAGCGCCACCTATCGGAATAATTACGACAGCTGACCTCATGCAATGTTCATCAGTTGCAATAGTTGGAACTCGTAATCCAACGTCTTATGGTGCTCGAGTAGCAAGTGAATTTGCCGCCGGATTTGCTGATAGAGAGTGGTGCGTCATCAGTGGTGGTGCGTATGGAATCGATACATCTGCACATAAAGGTGCGCTTGCAGCAGAGGGTCGCACCATCGCTGTACTTGCTTCGGGTATTTCAGTGAATTACCCCGCAGGTAATGAACGACTCTTTGCTGAGATTCGGGAGAGTGGCGCACTGATTTCCGAAGTAATGCCTAATGTGAAAGCACGGCCCGAGAGATTTCTTACCCGCAATCGAATAATCGCAGCGCTATCTAGAGGAACTCTTGTTGTTGAAGCTGCATTTCGAAGTGGGTCACTCCGAACAGCACGGGAAGCGGCATCTTTGTATCGAACAGTGATGGCAATTCCTGGACCCATTACCTCGCCAACTTCTGACGGGTGCCATCGGTTGATTCAAGAGAGATGCGCGGAGATCGTTACATCACCAGCAGATGCGATTGAACTAATGAACCCGCTTACGGGTACGCTCTCTCTTAATGGTGCATAAATCTGCGTTTATAGCGATTGTCGGACGACCTAATGTCGGAAAGTCCACCCTAGTAAATTCTTTAGTGGGATCAAAGGTTGCTATTACCTCACGACATCCAAACACGACGAGAACAGCAATTCGAGGAATCATTTCCCGAAAAGATGTGCAGTTAGTGCTCGTTGATACTCCAGGAGTACATAAACCAAAAACAGCGCTTGGACAAAGACTCAATGATGTCGCGCAAGAAAGTATGGAATCAGTAGACATTGTGGCGTTGTGCATTCCTGCTAATGAAGAGATTGGTTCTGGCGATCATTTCATCGCGCAAGAAATTGCTCGTCATCGAAACGCTAAAAAGTTTCTTCTCCTCACCAAAATTGACGCAGTTGATAAGAACTCAGTACTTGCGAGGTTGAATCAAGTAAATGAATTAGCGACAACTGCTGGTTTTTCGTGGGATGAGATTGTTCCGCTAGCGGCGAAGAAAGGTGAACAGGTTGGAACGCTGTTAGAGCTCTTCGCAAAATATGCGCCAGAAAGTCCAGCATTCTTTCCGGATGATATGGCCAGCGATCAATCCACCGAAATGCTTTTAAGTGAATACATTCGAGAAGCAGCAATTGCGGACGTTTTCCATGAAGTGCCACATTCCATTGCTGTTGTTATCGATGAATTGAGTGAGCGCGAAAAACGCAAACCTTCCGATCGACCATTTTTCGATATTCACGCAACTATTCACGTGGAAAGAGATAGCCAAAAAGCGATCATTATCGGCGAAAAGGGCGAACGTCTAAAGAAAGTTGGAATGACCGCCCGCGCCGAAATCGAGAAGCTTCTTCAAGGGAAAGTTTTTCTCGGATTACATATTCGAGTCTCGCCTGATTGGCAACGAGACCCTAAAGCTCTTCGCCGATTTGGATTAATTACTGAGTAACGCTTTTCGCCGAAGGTTTCTCTTTACGGCTAGCCCAGTATGAGCCAAGCAAAACCAGTGGTAATCCGACAATCACTCCGATTGTGAGAGGTTCGCTGAGGATGATGACTCCGAGAACTACTGCAACCAAAGTATTGAGATAGGTAACGAGTGACGCTCGAGCAGGGCCCATTTCGCGCATTGCGATAAAAAAGGCGATGAATGCGATTGCGGTACAGAAAAATCCTAAAGCGAGAACGCTTGATATAGCCTGACTGCTTGGTGCTTCTTTTGGCCAGAAATAAATCGCAAATGGTAAATAAAGAAGTGTTGTCATGATCATGGCAACTGCATTTACGGCAACTCCATCTACCTGAGGAATTCGATAAGCGATCATGTTTGTCGCCCAGGCATATCCCGCAGAAGCGAGAATTACTTGAAAGATTGAAAAAGTATTTCCAATATCTCGAAATGCTTCAAGTCCAACTAAAAGAATCACACCGGCAAATCCCACAGCAAGTCCAACAACACGGCGACCTTGCCAGACTGTTTTATCGCCGTATCGAGCAGCAAAGAGCGATGACCAAATTGGAGTAGTGCAGATGATGAGAGAAGTTAAACCAGAGGAAAGTCCTTTTTCTGCGTTAGTAATGAGATACCAAGGCATGACAAGCTCACCAATCGCGTATAACGCCACAAATTTCCAATTCTTAAAGGCGAGTGCGAGCGTTCCTTGTCGAAGTGAAAAGAGCGTAAGAATTACTGCGCCAATTGTGACGCGAATGAGAATGACGACGCTTGGATGAAAATCTTTAACGGCAACTGCGATAAATAAGTAGGGAACTCCCCATAAAAGGCCAGATAACAGGAATAAAAACCATGATTTTCTGCTCACCGGCGAACCTTACCCGCTCGCAAGGTAGACTACGTCCGTCAGCGTCGACTGGTGAAAAATTTGTAGGAGAAATAATGCGTTTTGGTGTTCTTACAGGTGGTGGCGATTGCCCCGGTCTTAATGCTGTGATTCGCGCCGTTGTTCGCAAAGGCGTTAAAGAGTATGGCTATGAATTCGTAGGTTTTAGAGATGGCTGGAAAGGTCCACTTGAAGGACTAACAATGCCATTGGATTTGGCAGCAACTCGTGGAATTTTGCCACGAGGTGGCACGATTCTTGGTTCATCTCGAACCAACCCATTTAAAATTGAAAACGGCGTAGAGCGAATTAAAGAAAATCTTGCCAAGATGAATATCGATGCTTTAATCGCAATCGGCGGCGAAGATACTCTCGGAGTAGCGACAAAACTCGATGCACTTGGTGTCAAAGTTATTGGTGTTCCGAAGACCATTGATAACGATCTCAATAACACTGATTACACTTTTGGTTTCGATACATCAGTCAATATCGCTGTTGAAGCGATTGATCGTTTGCATACAACTGCAGAATCCCACCATCGCACTTTGATCGTGGAAGTGATGGGACGCCATGCAGGCTGGATTGCCCTTCACTCTGGTCTAGCTGGTGGCGCTGCATGCATCTTGATTCCAGAAGTTCCCTTCGATATTAATAAAGTATGCGAACTCGTTGAATCGCGTTATAAATCAAGTTATGCACCAATCATCGTTGTTGCAGAAGGTGCGCTACCTAAAGATGGTGATCTCATCACTAAAGATGGATCTCTCGACGCGTTCGGCCACGTAAAACTCTCTGGTATTGGTGATTGGCTCGCTAAAGAGATTGAAAAACGAACTGGAAAAGAAGCTCGAACATCTGTGCTTGGCCATATTCAACGTGGTGGTACTCCGACAGCGTTTGATCGAGTACTCGCAACTCGATTTGGTCTCCATGCAATCACTGCGGCACATGATGGTGATTGGGGCAAGATGGTTGCGCTACATGGAACCAATATCGTCCGCGTTCCGCTTGCGTCAGCAACTGAAAAGCTCAAGACCGTTGATCCAGCGCTACTTAAGGAAGCGGAAGTCTTCTTCGGATAATTGGCTCGCGCCAATCTGAGCTGACTCTCTACCCTTACCTAATGAATTCAAACGCTGCGATCGAAACACTCTTCGATTCCTCACTTCCGGCGGCGCAGCAACCTGCCTGGCCGGATGCGAAAGCGTTGGATAGCGCTATTGCTGAATTAAAAACTCTGCCACCGTTAGTTTTTGCTGGCGAATGTGACAACTTGAAATCCATGATTGCAAATGCCGCAGAAGGTAAAGCATTTTGGTTACAAGGCGGGGATTGCGCAGAAACTTTTGCAGCAGCAACGGCTGATTCAATTCGCAACCGAATTAAAACAATTTTGCAGATGGCAGCAGTTCTTCAATATGGCGCAAGTCTTCCAGTAATTAAAGTCGGTCGTATGGCAGGACAATTTGCTAAACCACGAAGTAACGATTCGGAGACTCGTGGAGGCGTGACCCTTCCTGCTTACCGCGGAGATGCTGTCAATGATTTGGAATTTACAGAAAGTGCGCGAACACCAGATCCACAACGATTGGTGAAGGTGTATCACACATCATCTGCAACGTTGAATCTTGTGCGAGCGTTCACCCAAGGTGGTTTTGCCGATATTCGGCGCGTGCATGAATGGAATAAAGGTTTCATTAAGGATTCAAAAATTGGTCCTCGTTATGAAGCGATGGCCAATGAAATCGGTCGAGCTCTTGCATTCACGGCATCGGCAGGGGTTGATCCTGAAAAATTCAAAACAGTTGATTTTTATTCAAGTCATGAAGCGTTGATATTGGAGTACGAGAAAGCGCTAACTCGAATAGATTCGCGAACTGGTGATGCCTATGACGTTTCAGCGCACTTTGTCTGGGTAGGAGAGCGCACTCGCCAACCAGGTGGAGCGCATTTAGATTTTGCTGCCAAGATTAAGAATCCAATTGGTGTGAAGATCGGACCAAAAACAACTCCGCAAGAAGCGCTCGATCTCATTGCTCGACTCAATCCTTCAAATGAACCAGGACGTTTAACCTTTATTACCCGTATGGGTGCAGGGAAAATTCGTGAGGTTCTGCCGGCAATCGTTCAAGCGGTCACACAATCAGGTGCGAAAGTTCTCTGGGTTTGCGATCCAATGCATGGCAATACCTATGAAGCACCTAGTGGTTACAAGACTCGAAAATTCGATGATGTGATGGAAGAAGTTCGTGGTTTCTTTGCGGTGCATAAATCATGCGGAACTCATCCGGGCGGAATTCACATCGAACTTACGGGCGATGATGTGACTGAATGTGTTGGTGGTGGCGAAGAAATTTCACATGATGATTTAGCGACCCGCTATGAAACAGCATGCGACCCTCGCCTGAATCACACACAATCTTTAGAATTGGCATTTCTCGTTGCTGAGATGTTGCGAGATCGCTAAAAAGTATTTCGCCTTCAGACAATTCGTTCTAGTATGACCAGGTGTTGCTTCGCACCGCCCACAAGACGCCAATCGGAACTCTCACTGTCATCGCGCGCGAACATATTGTGTTAGCTGCAGGCTTTGGCGGCCACGAAGCCATGGTTCGTGGGATGGATACCGAAGATTCATCGCTCAAACTTTCTAAAGTGGATCGAATACCTATGATCAGTGACTTAATTGAAGATTACTTCGATGGTGATCTCCACGCGTTCAACTCGATTGTCGTGAGGCAACCGGGTGAGAAATTTTCTCAAGCTGCGTGGAAGGCAATGCGGAAAGTTGCGCCAGGAAAAGTTATTTCATATGCCGACTTGGCTGCAAAAGCTGGCTCACCAGATGCTGTCCGTGCTGCAGGAAGCGCATGCGCGCGTAATTTAATTGCGCCGATCATTCCTTGTCATCGAATTGTTCGGTCTGGCGGCGCGCTAGGAAATTATGCGTATGGTCTTCCTGCGAAAGAATGGTTACTTCGACACGAAGGCTTTTTGAAGTAACGCAGAGAGTACTTCTGATGCGCGATCGATATCGGCATCATTGACGTCTAAATGAGTAATAATTCGGACGAGTTTTGGACCGAGGGCAGAAACCCAAATAGAGCGCTCTTTTGCGGCTGCAACAAAGGATTGGCCATCTGTATTGGAATTGGTTAAATCAATCAAAATGATATTGGTGTCAACAGGTGAAAGCGCGCCAGGTGCAACTTTTGATAATCGATCAGCAAGTGTTGCAGCACGTCGGTGATCATCTGCAATTCGCGCAATGTTATGTTCGAGTGCGTAATGACCTGCGGCAGCGATAATTCCAACTTGCCGCATTCCGCCACCAAATCGTTTTCGCCACACACGAGATTCAGCAATTTTCTCTTTTGTTGATATGAGAACTGAACCAATAGGTGCACCTAATCCTTTGGAGAGACAGACGCTGATGGTGTCAAAATACTGAGCGATTTCCGGGAAACTAAATCCATCTTTGATGTGTGCATTCCATAATCGTGCACCGTCAAGATGCATAGAAATTCCGTGAGGTTGAGAGAGTTCTCGCAGCTTTTTAATTTCAGCAAGTGATTGAACGGTGCCACCACCAAAGTTATGTGTGTTTTCAACAGCGATAGCAGTGGTCGAAACTAAGTATGGCCCAGCATTGGGATGAGCAATAGCAAAAGCTTTTTCAGCTTCAAGGATTCCTCGATGAGACTGCCACGTTCGAGTAGTAATGCCACTGAAAACAGCAGCTGCGCCAAGTTCTGCTCGCGCAACATGGGCTTGCACATCACAAATAAGTTCCTCGCCTGGCTTAACGAGCGCTCGTAGCCCTAGTTGATTTGCGAGAGATCCTGTTGGAGCAAAGAGTGCTGCTTCTTTACCAAAGAGCGCTGCGACGCGTTCTTCAAGCGAGTTAACTGTGGGATCGTCACCAAAAACATCGTCGCCAACTTCTGCTTTCGCCATTGCTTCGCGCATTCCAAGCGAAGGTTTAGTAACGGTATCTGAGCGCAGATCGACGATGGCGTGTTCAGTGTCAGACATGGTGTGATCTTATGCCGATTCTTTAGAATCCAAAATAATGATCTGATACATAGCAAATATGACGAGCAATCCACCGACAATGATGCGGAAGGTGAGCGTCTCACCTCCGACTGCAACTGCAAAAAGCGCGGCCCATACAGTTTCAGTAGTAAGGAGAACTGCCACGGTAGTCGGAGTCATTACTGATTGCGCCCATGTTTGAATAACGAATGCGATTGCCGTTCCGCAAATTGCGGTGAACACAACAACCCACCAAACTTTTGAACTAGGTGGCAACATAAATCCATCGGGAATTGCACCCAGAGTTGTCAGAAGTCCACACATTGCTAACTGAACAATGGTCATCGCATACACATCTCGTCCTGCGCTCCATTCGCCGAGTGAGACGATATGAGCTGCGAAAAAAATCGCACTAATGAGGACAAGAATTGCGCCGAAGCTAATTGAGAAACCTTCTAAGGAGAGAAATGCCAAGCCGATGGTTGCAATAAGAACAGCAATCCACGCTTTAGTCGGTATTCGCTTCTTCAGTAGAAGAGCGGCAATAAGCGGAGTAAAAACAACGTAAAGGCCTGTGACAAAACCCGTGATAGCAGCTGTGGTGTGACTGAGTCCATAAGTTTGGAAGATGTAACCCATGCCAAGAAAAAATCCTGCACCTGCGCCTCGAAGCACCAAATCTTTAGTGAAGTATTTAATGATGGTTGGCCGCATCGCCAACATGGCAAGTGTGGCCACAATAAATCGACTAGCTAGAAAATCGTTAACTGGTTGTTCCGTGAGTGAATCTTTCATCAAGACGAACGCCAAGCCCCAAGCGGCAGCCACACTTACAAGTGCGAGTGGCGCTAATTTGATGCTCGCTGAATTATTACGAAGACTGCTCACTTGCGAGCTACTCCGGCACGCATTTTCTTAAGGAGTGCAACTTCTTTGCCATGTTCTGGCTCTTCACCTGGCGTTTCAAGAATCAACGGCGCATTCTTTACTGCAGGATGAGCAAGTAATTCTTTAAACGGTTCAGTTCCTATCTCGCCGTCGCCAAGGTTTTGATGGCGGTCTTTCAAAGAGCCACAGACATCCATTGAGTCATTCGCGTGAATCAGTTGAATTCGCTCTATTCCAGCTACTTCGACAAGGAGATCAAGCGTTGCTTTCATCCCACCTTTTTTCTTGATGTCATGGCCAGCAGCAAAGACGTGGCAGGTATCAAGACACACCCCAACCTTGGGATGGTATTTCAGCGCTTTCAAGTAATTCTCTAAATCATCCAATTTCTTCACAAGGGATTGGCCTTGGCCAGCGGTCGGTTCAAGTAGCAACATTGGTGAATCATCAGATAGTTTTTCAAGAATTGGCATCATCCCTTTTTGAATCTGCTTCCACGCCTGCGGAACATGTGATTCATCAACAGCAGATCCAGTATGGATTACTACGCCAAGTGCGCCAATATCTTTTCCGCGACCAAGCGAATATTCAGTTGATCGAAGTGAATTTTCATACGTGCCGGTGGTGGGTGAACCTAAATTAATCAGAAATGGCGCGTGAACATACGCTTCAATATCTAGTTCTTCGCACTTACTTCGAAAGGCTAAGTCAGCATCAGGGTTTGCTTCTGGTGTGGCCCACCCGCGCGGATTTGATGTAAATACTTGAATTGCTTCTGCCTGGATAGTTTCGGCATATCCAATAGATCGCTTGGCCATTCCACCGCTTGTTGGCGTATGAGCCCCAATTCGAGGCAGCGCAGTCGGAGTAACCATTGCGTCACCCTACAGTGATTGTGACCGTTGAGCCTCGTTTTACTTTAGTTCCAGCCTTAGGGGAGATGTTAGTAACGGTTTTAACTTTCTTGGTTCCAATTTTCTTCACAATTACTTTCAGATCACTATTTTGTAGGTCTCGAGTTGCCTCTGTAGCCGTCTTATTCTGAACATTTGGTACCGAGACATACTCAGATCCTTTAGAGATTACTAAAGTGATTGTTGAGCCTTTGGGGAGGTTTTGACTTCCTTCAGGCTTTTGCGAAATCACAATTCCCTTCATCTCTTTCTCGTTAAATACATACTCAGGTGAGACATCAAAGCCAGCGTCAGAGAGTTCGTTGAGCGCTTGCTCACCGCTTCTTCCTACATACGAATTTGCGTTGATTTGCTCAACGCCTTTGCTGACGACAATATCGACTCGAGTATCTTTCTTAACTTGTTCGCCAGCTTTAGGCGACGTAGAAATTATTGCGCCTTGCGGAATATCGAAACTATAACTCTCTGTTTGAGTACCCAGAACTAGGTTGCCATCAGTTAATTGTTTAGCCGCAACGTCTGGAAGCAGACCAGTTAATGCAGGAACTTCGTAACGTTCTTTACCTTTCGAAACAATTAATGTGACGGTTCCGCCTTCTTTAACTTTCCCGCCACCGGCCGGGTTAGAGGTGATAATTTTCCCAGCAGCAACATCTTCGCTGAAAACTTCTTCTTTCACTTCAGTTACCAATCCGAGTGCCGTGAATTCCTTCGAAGCAGATTTCACTGTTAGCCCAGCTACCGACGGAACAACAACGCGTGCGCCAGGTCCTACAAAGACTGTCCACCCAATAATGAATAATCCAGCAACTAGTGCTGCAGCAATTATTCGATTGCGCTTCACCCTCTTACTGAGTTTTCGTTTAATACGAATTTGCTCAGATGGCGATGATTCAGCCTTTGTCGACGCTGTTTTTTCACGTTTTGGCGCAACGATCTGTTCAGTCTTTGAAATGAGAGTTTGCATACTCTTCGGCATTTCCCGCTTTTTGCGCTCTTTCACCGGCGAAATAGGAAGAGGCGGAAGATCTAATTCAAGACTTAATTGGCGACGCTTTGGATCTAATTTTTCCGCTATGTCACGTAGCGCAGTAAGGAACTCTTCAGCATCTCGTGGTCGCTGATCGGGGTTGCTGGAAGTTGCGCGATAAATAAGTTCATCAAGTTCTGTTGGAATAGATGGAACAAGAGAAGATGCTTTAGGGACACGATCATTGACGTGTTTGAAGGCGATTTGAATCGGATCATCCCCGGCAAAAGGTTTTTGGCCAGTCAAAATTTCAAAGAGAACTATTCCTACTGCATAGACATCACTTCGCGAGTCAGCAACACCACGTTGTACTTGTTCCGGTGATAGGTACGAAACACTTCCCAAAATCACACTCGATTCGACCGTCATTGTTGTTCCAAGAAGTGCGCCACGAGCCAGACCAAAATCAGCAATTTTAATTCGACCATCTTTTGCAATCAGAATATTCTCTGGCTTGATATCGCGATGAACAATTCCGATTTTATGTGCCGCAGCAAGCGCACTTAACACGGGAATAATGATTGGTAACGCTTGTTGTGGCGTGAGAGAGCCTTGTTCAAAAAGATAGTCTCGTAACGTATGTCCTTCGATAAGTTCCATCACGATAAAGACTGCTGGGGAGCCATTCTGATTCCAGCCTTGATCCTGTACAGCGACGATGTTGGGATGCGTTAATGCAGCTGCTGCTTTTGCTTCTCGAATGAATCGTGAGACAAATTGTTCATCTTGCGCCAAATGCGGATGCATAATCTTGACTGCAACCTGTCGATCAAGTCGTAAGTCTGTTGCTGCGTAAATACTTGCCATTCCGCCCGATGCGATGAGTCGAATCAGCTCATAACGGCCATCAATTAATTCACCGGTCAGGTCAGACACGGAGAAAATTTAGTAGGTGTTGCCATCCATTCTCAGGTGAACGCGCTCACGAGTCTGATCTTTTGCGAAAAAATTAGCTTCTTGCGATTGCCAAATCCGCATCTGGTTTTCGATCTCTACGCCATCTCTTTGTAAAACTCTTTTCAGGCCAATCTCAGGTTGTACATCAATCCAGACCAATACCGATGCATATCGTCGAGTGACTGCTTGTGCAGAACCTACGCCTTCAAGAATCAATATTTCAGGTGGTTCTATGGCGATAACTGGACCAGGTTGATGAGTGAACCAATCAAATGCTCGATACTCAATTTTCTTATGTAATGAGAGCGGTGTAAAAATTTGATTCTGTAATGTTCGAGTTAACGTCGGTGTGAGCGCATCATCCCAACCGTTATACAAGGCATCCATATGAATAGTAGCCGAGCGCGTGCCAAGCGACCCTTCAAGTTGCAGAGATAACGTCGTTTTACCTGAACCTGCTGGTCCATCTATTGCGATAATTTTCGTAGCGCCACACTTATCAGTGCTAGCTTCAATAGCGCTAAGAATTTTATTGAGCATTACTTTTAACGCTGCGATACCAACGAACCCAACCAGCTACGGCAATAAGTACGAAGATGAAGTAAAGAATTGCGGTGAGGTAATACTTGCCGTGGAAAAATTGATAGGTGTATACCGCATCAACGATAAACCACAAGATCCATGATTCATATTTTTGGAGAACCATAAGCACTTGCGCAAAGCAGCTTCCAACAAAACCAAAAGCGTCAGTGAGAGATGCTGCTGCGCCAATACTTTTTAGTACTGGATAGAGCGAGAACCAACCAACTAAATATGCAATAAACCAGAAAACTTTTGATCGTCCTTGAAGTTTCTGAGGTATCGCGCCACCTTTACCCCAACCAAACCATCCCCAAATTCCGCCGATAATAAAAACAAGTTGAAGTGCGGCGCTTGCATAGTATTTACTCTCGAAAAATAGCGCAGCGTAAAGCAGTGAGCTGATATTCCACCATGGCCACGTAGCACGCGGTCCAAAAACACCGAGACCTACTCCAATGACCGAAGTAATAAACGCGAGCGCTTCCAGAACCGTTAATTCATAGCCCCACGCAGTAAATAGAACAGACATCATGCGACACATCCTTTCCAATTCGCATTACCGAACTGGTCGTCACGGTCGATCTGGATTTCAGACCCTCTCAGCCTTAGCTCCCGTAGTGAAAAGGCTAGCATTTCACTGTGCTTAAGTTCGGATATCTGGCGATGTTGCTCTTCACCATCGCTGGATCATTTTGGCTCGAAATAGTGCTCAAAGTTGGAGTATTGCGCAGAGTGAAACGTGCGCTATTGAGCATTGCGCCAGTCGCGATCTGTTTTATTGCATGGGATCTTTATGCCATTCATGTCGGGCATTGGAGTTTCGACAAAAAACAAATAATTGGTCTCATATTCCCAGGCGGAATACCATTGGAAGAAATTCTCTTCTTCCTCATTGTTCCAGTAGCGGCGCTCATGACTATCGAAGCGGTTCGTTCAGTGAAAACGCACTGGCAAGTAGGTGATGGCAAATGACATATACCCATATCACACTTCTTGCGCTCGTACTTTCTACCTTTAACGATCGCTTAGTTTTTAAGACACACTTGACCTCAAAGAAAGTTTTTTGGACTTCCTATTCAATTATTTTGCCGTTTCAACTTTTAACGAATTGGTGGCTCACTTCTCGAAACATTGTGATGTATTCCGATAACGCCATAATCGGATTTCGAATCGCATCTGCTCCGATTGAAGATTTAGGTTTCGGCTTTTCGTTAGTTTTATCAGTTCTCACGTTATGGATTGTGTGGGGGAGAAAAGGAATACAACGCTATTAGCGAGCTTTAATAGCCTTGACCCATGCGGGAAGGGCTACTGATATTCGACGAAATGTTGACGTTTTTGCTCGCCGGCGGAAAACGTCGTAACCGATTTTCTCTACTTCATCAACAATTCCGCAATACAACTCACTCGCAGCTTCAATACATGGCCGACTTTCGGAGGCCAACATCGCAATTCCCGGAATGGCCTCACGTTGAAGTTGACGCACACGGTCTATTTGAAATTTCAGTGCAGCAATGATTTCTGGAGTGAGCACGCGCGCTTCTAGCATTTCGCGTGAAACATTGAATTGGGCGAGCTCGTCTAGAGGAAGATATATGCGTCCGCGATCAAGATCTTCCCCTACATCGCGGATGAAATTCGCCAACTGAAAAGCAATTCCAAGTTTCTTCGCTGGTTCGTAGGCGTCATCAGAAAGCGCGCCAAGAACAGGGACCATTTGAAGTCCAATAACTGCGGCAGAGCCGTAGACATACTCCATGAGTTCTTCGTAATTCTGATATTCAGTGCGATAGAGATCCATCTCCATTGAATGGAGAAATGCTTCAAAGTGTTCGATAGGAATCTTAAATCGATTAACAGTATCGACGAGCGCCCGCCCAATGTGATCGGAACTCTTTCCCGAGCGAAGGTCTGCAATTCTGCCTGCGCCCCAAGAACGAAGAAAGGTGCGCTTTTCATCAATGGTGAGCGTTGATGAGAGGTCGTCAACAATTTCATCGGCATATCGAGCAAAACCATAGAGTGCATGAACGTATGGCCGCTTCTCTTTCGGAAGGAGCAGAGTTGCTAAGTAATAAGTTTTTCCGTGTTGGGAATTGAGTTTTTTACATTCGTCATACGAGCGTTGTAACAACTCATCCATTACTTCACGCTACCTACTATTCGTTCGGCTGCTAATCGACCAGAGATGAGAACCATGGGAACTCCAACTCCGGGTTGTGTTCCAGAACCAGTGAAAACAATATTTTCAAAACCGCGCGCAAGATTCTTCGGTCGGAATGGTCCAGTTTGGAAGAAGGTATGTGCGCTCGCAAAAGGCGCACCACGCTCTAGTCCCATTTCAGCCCACTCTAATGGTGTGGTGATGTGTTCCACTTCAATCGCATCAGAAAATCCGTGATAGCCACGTGCTTCTAAAACTTTCAACATATGGTCGCGATATCGCGGCGTTTCAACGCGCCAATCAATATCTGCATCTAAATTGGGAGTGGGAAAGAGTACGTAATAACTCTGTTTGCCTTGTGGTGCAAGGCTCGGATCATCGTGGGTTGGTACTGTCACCAAAACACTTGGGTCACTCATCAGCTGCTTTTTGTTGATGAGCTCATCAAAGACACCATCCCAGGAATTACCAAAATGAATATTGTGATGCGCAATATGGTCATATTTCTTGGAGGAACCGATCAGCATCGTGACACACGAAGGTGAGTAGTTGAGTCGCTTAATCGAAAGCGGCTCTTTTCCTAATAGTTCTTTCCACGCGACCGGCAAATCTGGATTGAGAATAAGCGCATCACATGTGATTCGTTCGCCAGACTCAGTGATGACAGCTCGAGCTCGACCACCGGAGTGCTCGACCGATGTGACCTTTGAGTTATATTTAAAAGTAACGCCATGTTTTTCAGCGGCCGCCGCCAGTGCTCGGGGAACCGCATGCATGCCACCTTGCGGGAAATACACACCGTTCACTGAATCCATATAGGCAATGACTGCGTAGATCGCGAGCGCTTGTTGTGGGCTCACACCGGCATACATGGCTTGAAAGGAATAGACCTTTTGAGTCCGCGGATCTTTCAGAAATTGTGAAACTTTTGGCGCTAATTTCTTAAAACCACCAATAGCGATGAGTCGAGCTAAATTAGGAGTCAGTAGATTAAGTGGTGAATCAATATTGCGGTCAATAAAATCATTCATTTCATATTTATAAAGTTTGGTAACAAAATCAACATAGCGTCGATAACCCAACGCTTCATCAGCGCTAATTGTTGCCGCAATCTCTGCTTCCATTCGTTGCGTATCTGCATGCACATCAAGTTGTGTGCCATCGGCATAGAAAGCTCGGTAGAGCGGATTGAGTGGAATAAGTGTTAGCCAGTCGCGCATCTCTTCACCGACGCAACGAAATGCATCAGCGATGAGATCTGGCATGGTGAGCACTGTTGGTCCTGTATCGAAGGCATATCCAGATTTGTTAAGTAAGCCATTTCGGCCACCGGGAACGCTCTCTCGCTCGACAACGGTTACTTTTCTACCGGCGCCAGCTAATCGCAGCGCTGCACTGAGACCTGCAAGGCCTGCGCCAACAATGACGACGTGATCAGTCGGACCTTTGACTTGCTTCATCTATTTACTCCGTTGCGTAGCGATAACAGCTAAGTCAGTCAAAAGCGACTTACCTTGTTCGGTAATTTCTGGTGACTGAAGCGCTCCAAGTGCTTGTTCGGTCAGAGAGCTAATCATTTTCTCAATCTCTGAATCAGCGCCAGTCTCCGAGATTAAAGTTTGTAACTCTGATATTTCATGAGGGCTAATCTCAGGTTTTCCAAGCAAATTCTCTAACGTGCGTTGTTGGATTTTCGTACCGCGTTCGCTCGCCAAGGCAATGAGCGCGGTTCGTTTTCCTTCGCGGAGATCATCGCCAGCTGGTTTTCCAGTCAAACTTGGATCGCCAAAAACACCGAGCAAATCATCACGCAATTGAAACGCCTCACCCAATGGAAGACCATAAGCGGAGTAATCACTCTCGATTCGACCTTCGTGATGCGCCATTGCCGCACCGAAATGAAGCGGACGTTCTATCGAATATTTACCTGATTTATAACGAGCGATCTTTAGTGCGCGAGAAACGCTCTTTGTTGATTGTGTCTGTTCAAAGACATCTAGGTATTGACCTGCCATTAATTCAATTCTCATCTCATCATGAACCGCAAATACTTTTCGGTGCACGTCATCGCCAAGATATGACTGATTAAGCATGGCATCTGACCAGATAAGCGCAAGATCTCCGAGCAATACAGCACTTGAGAGTCCAAATTGCGTTGCATTTCCTTGTAAAGAATTTTCTCGGTGGAGCGCTTCAAATCGTTTATGAATCGATGGTTTATTTCGACGAGTGTCAGAGCCATCCATCAAGTCATCGTGAATGAGTGCGCATGCTTGCAGAAGTTCAAGGCTGGCACATGCCTTTAACGCACTTTGGTTCTCACTTCCACCAGCGCCGAGATAGCCAATATAAGCAAAGAGTGGGCGAAAACGTTTACCGCCTTCGAGGAGAAAATCCTTGAGTGATGCTGTAACTGGCGCTAACTCAGGGCTAATTCCATCTAAATATCGACCGCTCTCATTGAGAAAGTTCGTTAATTCGTTAACTACGCCATCTCGAATTCGGCTTATAACCGTTGAATTATCTGAACTCATCTGAGTTGGCACGGTGTAACGGTACCCTCACCTTCTATGTCTAGCATGTTGGCACCTGATACATCGCGCATCAAGGGCGAACCAACCTTTTCACTCGAATTTTTCCCACCAAAAGATGAAGCAGGTGAGGCTCGTCTCTGGAGCGCTATGAGCGAACTTCACGAACTCCGTCCCGATTTTGTCTCGGTGACATATGGTGCTGGTGGATCCACTCGTGATCGAACCGCACGTATTACTTCGGAAATTACGGAAAGAACTGGTCTGCCGACAATCGCGCATCTCACATGTGTAGGTTCAACTCGGGAAGAAATTATTACAGTACTTCGTCAGTACAAAGATGCAGGTATTACAACTGTCCTTGCTTTGCGTGGAGATCCTAAAGAAGGTCCGCGAGCGCCTTGGATTGATAATCCAACCGGAATAAACCATGCTGATGAATTAGTTTCACTCGCACGAGAAGAAGGATTTTCGGTTGGGGTTGCAGCATTTCCTGATGGACATCCATCATCACGTGGCAACTTCGAACAAGATATTGATGTGTTAATTGAGAAAGAACGTCGCGGTGCATCATTTGCGACGACACAGTTTTTCTTTAGCGCTGACCGTTATTTCACATTAGTTGACTCACTTCGAAAACGAGGATCACACCTTCCGATTTATGCAGGAATCCTCCCTATTACTAATGTCAAACAATTGCATCGATCCGCAGAGTTACAAGGAACTCCAATTCCTCACCATATTCAGACACTTTTCGATGGTATTGACGATCCAATTGAGATTCGAAGACGTGGCATTGATGTTGCAATAAAACTCTGTGAAGAGCTTTTACAAAGGGGAGTTCCTGGGTTGCATTTCTTCACGATGAATAGCGCCTACTCAACTCGAGAGATCGTTTCTCGCATAGGACTGCGATGAAAAGAGATGAATTTTACGTAGCGTGGAGTGCGCTTCATGGCGGAGCTCAGATTCGCGGAATTGTTAAATGGTGGCTATCGATTTCATTTGTTAGCGCACGTTTCTTAACGCAGTTTCGAATCTCGCCAAATGCATTAACACTTATTGGTGTTTTAGCAGCGGTATTGACCTGGCTAACATCTCCAGGGCCATGGGCAATCGCCTGGCTCGTTTTCTCATTGGCATGCGATGGCGTTGATGGCACGCTAGCAATGATCACTGGTAAGAGTTCGCGATGGGGCGCAACACTTGATGCCACCGCAGATCGAATTGCTGAAGCGTTTTGGGTCGGCGCATTTATTGCCGTCGGCGTATCAGTTCAAAGTGCTCTCATTATTTGGATCGCCGCCGCAACGCAAGAATATGTACGAGCCCGAGCTGGTGGATTGGGAATGCGACAAATTGGAATTGTGACTGTTGCTGAACGTCCCATGCGGGCAAGTGCGCTCTGCATTGCTCTCGTTGCACATAATCTCAATCTGTTATGGGCGCCAGGAATTGGTTTTGTAATGGCAGTCATTCAAGTATTAAGTTGCATCACCGTGCTTAATTTTGCTTTTCAGCAAATGAGTAAGTAACTACAGTAAAAAATTACCGAGGCTTACCAATCGCGTCGGCAACGATCTCAGAGCTAATACCTACAAGAGGCAATCCACCACCAGGATGTGCAGAGCCACCTACGCAATACAGGCCTTTAATAGGTGAGCGATTTTTTGCGCGGAGGAATGCTGCGCGCGGTCCGTTACTCGATGTGCCATAGATAGACCCGCCAGGAGCTAATGTCCGTGTCTCTAGATCAGCTGGCGTCCTAATTTCCATCACATCTAAACGATCACGAATTGTTAAACCATAACTTTCCAGTGTCGAAATAATCTGTTCGGCATAACGTTCTTTCAGCCCTGGCGTATTCCAGTCACATCCGTGAAGTGGATCGTGGCGAGGAGCATTGACGAGGACAAACCAGTTTTCGCTACCTTCCTTACTTACCATTGCAGAGTCTTTTGGTGCGCAGATATAAATAGCGGGATCTGGGACTGGTTGTTCTCTGTGAAAAATTGAATCGAATTCGTCGTCGTAATCGTCTGGAAAGAAAACCGTATGGTGCGCTAGTTGCGCAGCGCTTGGATCGGGTCGAAGACCAAGGAGAAGTGAAAACCCAGAAAGCGAAGGAACCGCTTGTTTTAATGCACGCCGAGGTCTGCGCGTAATGGCAGGTTTGCCAGGAATAAGTGAGTTATAGACGTGCGCAGCATCAGCGTTGGCGATAACAATTGAGGCAGGAATTTTCTCTCCACTACTCAACTCGACAGCCACTACTTCACCAGAACTATGGTGAATTTCTTTTACTGGCGAATTGAGATGGATTGTGACACCAAGCTCACGGCAACGGTTTTCTAAAGCGTTAGCTAATTGACCAATTCCACCTTTGATATGCCAGGCGCCGAATGTTTCTTCAACAAAGGCAATAGTCAAGAGAACAGCTGGCACTTTTCGCGGATCTGAACCGGTGTATGTTGCATATCGATCCATAATTTTTTGAATGTGCGGCGAGCGTGTGTAGCGCCGTGTGAGTTTTCGAAGTGAAGTAAATGGCGAGATGGTGCGAATTTTCTTCATAGCGCCAGGTTGTTTGAGAAGAGCTCTGATTGAAATTAATTCACGCTCCACGAAATCGGTTCGGGAGGCTTCCCACATTTGATCAGCCCGCTCAATTAATTGGTGATAACTCTCCGCTGCATCACTTCCAAGAGAATTTTTGATTGACTCAACAGTTTTATTATGTGAAAGATTTTCAAATCGCACTGATTTTCCATCAGCAAATCTGTAATCAAAAGATGGATTTACCGCTTCGAGCTCGAGTACATGTTCAAGTCGCTTCCCAGTTTTAAGGAAAAAATCTTTGTACACCGCAGGTAACGTTAAAAGCGATGGTCCAGTATCAAACGCATAGCCATTGATCCACTCTGTTCGACACTTTCCGCCAGTGTTGCCACTTGCTTCATGAATTTCAACGGTATGTCCCGCACGAGCAAGTCGAGCTGCAGTCGCCATGCCGCCAATGCCAGCACCAATCACGATAACTGGTGGCTGTTTTTCCGAACTCACTCGATGGTCCGATCTCGCCATGTCAGAGTTCCTCTAGCTCTCCCAATCCATGACCAGAGAATAAGCACAATAAGAAGAAGTATGGATATCGGGTGCAAAAGCGCAGATTCCCAACGAGATCGAGTTTTTAACGCAACAATGAATCGAGAGAACACTCCAGATAACGCGCCAATCCAACCAAGCATCGACCCATGAAGTGCAAACCACCAAGGTGCAAGCGCAGCGCTACTTAATATAAAGATTGCTACGAGTGAGCCTATTGGTGAGCCGAATGCTCGCCAGAGTGATTTCCGATATCCCTCAATTAGATCTCTACCATTTTCATACATCCGACAGTTCGCAATTTTGCTGCCATCCATAACGCCGCCGCGAAATCCCGCGTGAATAAGTTCGCGTGCAATAGCGATATCGTCAATCACGTCGCTTTTGATTGTTTCATGTCCACCGATAGCGCTATATGCGCTTTTTCTAATAATAAGGAACTGACCATTTGCGACAGCCATCGAAGGAATTCTGAACTTTTCTGCAATTCGAAGTGGCACTGTTGCAAACCACGACCATTGCAAAAGGGGTTGAATAAGAATTTCAAGAACTGACTTTGCGCGTTGTTTGGGATATGGAGATGCAAAATCCCATTTAAGTCTGGTCATCTCTGCGATGGCCGAAGAGACAGCGGTGTGAGTGAGCCGAACATCGGCATCAATAAAAACAAGAAACTCTGTTGTGGCAACTTCACTTAATTGATGGCAGGCAAAGTTTTTACCTAACCAACCAGAAGGAAGATCTTTTCCATCTAACGTGCGCACCGAATAGTGAGATAACTTTGCAGCGGTGTCATCGGTGGAATGATCATTGAGAACCAACACTTCACATTGTGCAAGCTGAGATTGCGACACGAGATCTGGAATAACACCATCGATATTTGATTCTTCATTTCTCACTGGCAGAAGGAGTGACGCGTGTGCAAGTGGCGCTAGACCACGAGGCCGTCGAACAGTGACGACATTAAGAAGAGTTAAGCTGAGAAAAAGAAGAGCAATTCCCGAAGAGAACCAATCAATAGCTGTATTAATCGTTACGCCCCATACTTATGGCGACAAAATAGGGGAGAAAGAGCGCGCTCATCGAAATCCCACTTAATAGCGCAACTCCAGGTCGATCAAAGAAAAAGAGATTTCCTACAATTGTTGAGAACAACGTCCATCCGAGAAAAATATTGACAACGCTGTTATTTGTCGCTTTTCGACGTTCGCGTGGAAGTGCAAGATGAAGAATTGCGATAAGTGCCATGCCTGTAAGTAGCCAGCCAAAAGCATTCGAGAGTGGAATGTTGGGTTCAAATGGAACTGATCGTCCGGTGAATTCCCATCGCCATCGATTGTCAGCAACCATTTGGGGATCGAGCGAAAAATCCCACGCCATCAATGAGAGTCCACCATAAAGAAAAACCCAATGTTGTGTCATTCGACGAGAGACTATGAGGGCAGGATGCGCCATCATCAACCAGGCAAATGGAACGACGAGCGGAACACCAAAAAATTGATATCCCAACGAAACATCATAGGAATAATTTCCGAACGGCCAACCGGTTTTACTGCCAATTGCTTCGAATATGTAACTCAGTGAAAGTGTAATGAGGAGTAATCGCCAGAAATAACTCCAACCATAAATAAAAAGCGCATGAAGCGCCATCGCGCCAGCTGACCAATACACAATCGCGATGGTCGCTAGTCGAAGCGTTTCACCATTGATAAGTGGATATGAAATCTGTAGCGCAACTGCAACGAGCAATACGCCATACATTAAGAGTTCTTGCGGGCGAGAGATTGATCCGCGAGCACGTCGACGAGGTCGATAGTCGCGAATTGCCATAACGCTATTCTGCCCCTGTCAGAGGCGACCAGCACGTTCTAAGACTGCAAATCGAGCAAAGAGTTCTTCCGAATACCACTTCTCACGATGTGTGGCAGCGATTGCTGATTGATGTGCACTGCCACGATAAGCGAAGTTCTTCACCGCATCAGATGATGCCCAGAGCGAAAAAGTTCCTTGCAGACCAATAGGTGCTTCACCTATTCCAATAGCCCCAATTAACCCCTCTGATTGATGCAAACTTTGGGTAACTGGTGGCACCGAACGCCAAAAGATGACATTTTTTCGCCACTTAATTCGAGCGCGAGTGATTGCAACTACTTCACCGCTCCA
Organism: Actinomycetota bacterium; assembly: GCA_009927575.1. Lineage (GTDB taxonomy): Bacteria > Actinomycetota > Actinomycetes > Nanopelagicales > Nanopelagicaceae > UBA7398. The sequence goes on along the minus strand of RFMS01000172.1, from coordinate 8,204 downwards.
CTCGCGGTTTTTGACTATCGAATTTTCTATCTCAAACGGGTTGCGATCTGCCCATAAACCATGAACAGATAGAGGTGCGAGAACTGCATGGAATTCAGAGATAGATTTTTTGCGCCACCGTTCTACACCTCGTGATGAATTGAAGGTATCTAATTTCTCGCGGGGGATAACAACAATAAAACCCCAACGCAAGGCAGTGCCATCACGAACGGTGAATGTTTCACCTTTTCCGGTACCTAAAAGTTTCCAAAATGAAACGTACTTAGTTCGCTTCAACCAAAGCCGATCCCAACCCATATGAATAAGTGCCCAGAGAATTGTCTTCGGTTTGATGCGCCAAAAATATGCAACAGTAATCATCGAGCAACGCTCGAATTATCGCGAATGACTGCCACAACATCTTCAACGTGATCCCACATTGGCGCATGGCCACCATTTGGCAAGATCAGCCATTTTGCGTGCCGCGGAGCAAGTGATCTTTCTTGGCAAGTATCTGCCGGCAACGTGTTATCGCTATCACCAAACATTATTGTTATAGGAACTGATTCATGAATGTTGGCATGGAACCGTTTCTTTAACATCGCATCCCATGCTGGAAAATAACCAGGAGATTTAGCCATTGCCTTAGTAGCATCAAGACAGACTTCATGGCTTAACGTTCGCCACCTTGGACTGACATCGCTAAATCCCCAGCCCCGTGCGCGTTCAAAATGCACAGCAAATGGCGCAACGGGATTAACAAGTTTTGCCAATGTTCTCGAGAAAGCTGTTGCAGGTTTTCTATTGGTGTAAGGAGTGAGCCACAGCCCCGCTGGTGCGAGCGCCGTGACAGATGAAACTCTCTCTGGTTGAAGCGCTGCCATTTCAAGTGAAATCCAACCGCCCCAAGAATTGCTCACAATATGAAACCGCTTAATTTCCTTCTTTTCCATAATGTCAAAAATCGCTACACCAAGTGAGAAGGGATCCATGGCTTGATGTGGCAGAAGCGGTGATTCGCCATGACCTGGCAAATCAATGGTGATGCATCGATACTCTGAATGGAGCGCCTGAATTAATGGTTTCCATGCGGTTGCAGCTGAACCCATTCCATGAATGAAGAGCAGCGGATCGCTAGTGCTCTGCGCTCGACCATATTCCCGAGTAATCACAGTCACCTATCTTACTTTTATGTCATGCCTATTCTGTACTAGTTCGTAATTAGCGATGCTTATGGAGTCGCAACGACCAATCAATCTTGGTTAAGAGATAGATGCCAAAGAGCGAAAGTATTTGTATGCCAATTCCCACTGGAGATTTAAGGTTATCGACTATCAACTCCGAAAGTCCTTGTTCTTTCAGAGTGGTTCCGCCAGTGACATAGATTGAGTAACTAATGATTCGACCGGAGAAGAAGAGAGCGGTCAGAGGAAGTAACCGCATACCCATGAGACCAGCGGCTTCGAAAAGTTGAGCAGAGGGCAGAGGAGAGAGCGCAAAGAGCATCAAACTTACAAACTTACCTTTGGGGTTTCGCTCAAGGACTCGTCCAACTAAAAGTAAGTTCTCTTGTGTTTTTCGAGAAATTTTATTTCGTAAAAGCCCAGTCGCATGTGCCAAGATAAATCGGCCACTTGCCGCCGCAAGTGCACCAAAGGTGACGAGAAGAAAAGGCGAGAGGTGAGAATTTAAACTAAAAAGTACAAGAACGGTCCATGTTGGTGGCGCAAAGGCTGGCGCTAGGTTAAAGAGAAAAACAATTGCGATAAGTACAAAGAGCTCAAGTGTCATTGTGGTTCTAGTTAATCACCGACGACCATGGAAGTAGCGCCAGTGAGTTGAATGAGCTCTGAATAAGACGTAGAAAAGACAGCGTGCGGATGTCCAGCAGCAGCCCACGCAACGTCGTAATCGTTGAGAGCCTGATCAATCAAGGTTATTTCTGGTGTCGAAGTCCAGCCAAACGGGCTAACGCCACCAATTGCAAAACCTGATGCCGCCCGAACGAAATCAGCATCGGCGCGATGAAGTTTTTCAACACCTAGGTTTGAAGCAACCAAATCGGTATTTACTCGGTGACGTCCACTTGTGATGACAAGCAATGCTCCGCCGCTTGGCAATTTGAAAACTATGGATGAGGCAACTTGTCCTACTTCAATGCCTAAACCGGCAGCAGCTTCTGCTGCTGTTCGAGCAGAATCGGAGAGCGCAACTATGTGTGGCGTGATACCTAACGACTCTAAATGTCTAGCTACTCGTGTGACTGCGGGATGTCTCAGGATATCTTCCATTGGTATCTCTTCCATTGGTTTAGCATGGCAGAGTTCATACATCTATCAATAACAAAACGCCCCTCGATCTCTCGAGAGGCGTTTTGCGGGGTTGGTTTTTTGTTCTGCTTACTAACTTTATTTGTTAAAGAAGGAAAGCGTTCCAACATGTGCGCCGAAGTCGGTGACATGTCCGGTAGCAACGAGAACGAAGAGGATGAGCGCAGCGCCGCCAAGAGCGAGGTCTTTATTAAATGCCATTTGCTCGGTTTGCTTAGTGTTTGCATCAGTCTCTTTCCAGAAATTATGGAAGATGAGTGCAGCAAGAATTACGGTCACGGCGATTAATAGCGCGCCAAGATCAACCCAGAGGCCGATGACGATATAGATGCCGCCGAGGAGGAAGAAGAGGCCAGAGAGAATTACGCCAAGTTTTGCAGCTGGTAGCTTCTTGTATTTTGCATAACCAGTCATCATTTCAAGCTTTGCGAAGTGAGCGATTCCTGACATGACAAAGAGCGCACCAAACAAGATGCGTCCGACGATAAGTAGTGCGTCCAATGTTTTCTCCTAATGGTTTCGGTTGGCTTGGATACCAACACTGAAAAGAGTAAATGAAGATAGTTGAAATTTCAACTATCTAAGAGATCTCAATCGCGCTGTGTCGCTTCTGTGAGCGTGAATCATGCGGGGAAGTGCCGGTTTTCTAGGCCACTTGAAGGTGTCGGAGGGCTCCGCTAGGGTTCGAACAAATGTTCGAAAATAGCCCGCTTCCTGAAAACAGCACCGAGATCGTCCTCTATGACGGTGAACCAATTGAGTTCACATATAAAGGCCGACAGTTTCGGATCCATGCTGTTCTATCGAGTTGGCGCGAATCAGGTGGTTGGTGGAACCGAGCAAGTGATGGGCTCTATCGACCTGATGATGGTTCTCGCGCAATCTGGCGAGTAGAAGCTGCACCGATTGGGGCGCTTACTACTTTCGAAATCGAACGCGAAGAGATCTCTGAGGTAACAGGCGAAGTGCGATGGCGTATCCGTCCGTCATCGCGCGCGCTCCGTTCTTCGTAAATGTTTACTCATCTCCACGTTGCAAGTGGTTTTTCATTTAAATATGGAACCACTCAACCGGAAGCGCTAGTAGAACGCGCTGCTGAATTGGGAATGAAATCGCTCGCGCTCACTGATCGAAGTTTTGCTGGTGCGATTCGATTCGCACAAAGTTGTCAAGAATTTTCGATTGCACCAATTTTAGGAATTGATCTCGCTTTCGAAAATATCAAGACTTCTGAGAAAAACAAAACTTATGAAAAGAAGAAGTACCGAGCCACAATTCTTGCGCCATCTGGAAAATGGTCAGCGCTTCTCCGGTTGACCACCGCTTTACAGATGACGAGCACTTCAGATACTCCGATTATCACTCGCGAGTTCCTGCAAACTTTTGCTACGTATTCGCAAGAACTTCTCCTCTTTCACGGACCGCAATCACCGCTTGCGGAGGCAATTACTCATCGCCATACTAAAAAAGCCCATGAGATATACGCGGCTACTCGCGACTTTTTCGCAGAGCAAGTCATTGAAGTTGTCTCGCATTTAGCGCCAGGTGATGGCCCCTATTCGACGCCACATGCTGCGCGAATGCTGGCTTTTGCTCGAGAGAACAAGGTGCGAGCAGTTCTTACCAATGCTGTTCGGATGCGAGATCGCAGCGATGGGCCGATTGCCGATATTTTGGATGCAGCGCGCACGCTCCGACCACTCCATCGCACAACTGTTGCACGGCGTAATGCAGAAGGATTTTTAAAATCTTCAGAAGAGATGGCGCGGGTAGCTGACCAGATTACTCGTACAGCTAGTGAGCGAAGTAGTGCGCAACTTCTTCGCGATACAGAAGAGTTAGCAGAAGAGTTAGCGCTCTCACCAGAGAACGATCTTGGAATCGGTGGCATTCATCTTCCCGAACCACAGAGCGTTGGCGCGCGAGACCATGCAGAGATGGCTCAACATTTTCGCCAGCGATGCATCGCTGGCATGAATTGGCGTTATGGAAATTCAGATCTTCTTACGAAAGCAGAAGTGAGGTTAGAAGCAGAGTTGCAGACAGTGCACACGCTTGGATACGAGTCATACTTTCTTACCGTTGCAGATATTGCGTTACGCGCTCGTGAAAGTGGTATTCGAGTTGCTGCGCGGGGTAGTGGCGCTGGTTCACTCATCTGCCATGTTTTAGGAATCTCTGGCGTTGAGCCAATTACTCATGGATTATTAATGGAACGGTTCTGTTCACCATTACGGCGTGCGCTTCCAGATATCGATATTGATGTGGAGTCAGCCCGTCGATTAGAAATTTACGATCAGGTCTTTGCACACTATGGCGATACGCAGTGGCAGAAGCCCGGAAATACCTCACGATGCGCAACGGTCGCGATGATTGAAACATACCGAGCGCGCCATGCAATTCGCGATACTGGCGCAGCGCTAGGGCTACCTCCGATGGAGATTGACCTCATTGCTAAATCACTGCCACATATTCGTGCCAGAAATATTTCACAAGCGCTCGCTAATCTGCCAGAGTTAAAAAATCTTCGACTCGATACGCCTCTACTTAAGATGGCGATTGGGTTAGCCGAACGATTAGATGGATTACCGCGAAATATTGCGATGCATCCTTGCGCAGTAGCGCTCTCTGATAGCGCTTTTCTTGATCATGCGCCGCTCGAGCGAAATGCGAGCGGCTATCCAATGGTTCAGTTCGATAAAGATGATGTCGAAGCAATTGGGCTATTAAAACTCGACATCCTCGGAGTACGGATGCAATCAACGTTGGCCTACGCAGTAGCAGAGATCGCGCGCGTCGAAGAGAAAGAGATCGATCTTGATGCAATCCCACTCGATGATTCGAAAACTTTCGAACTTATTCGCTCAACAAAGACGCTAGGTCTCTTTCAGATTGAAAGCCCCGGGCAACGTGAACTAGTAGGGAAGTTCGCGCCAGAAACATTTAATGATCTGATTATTGATATCTCACTCTTTCGGCCTGGTCCAGTAAAGAGCGACATGATTACGCCTTTTCTCAATGCGCGACAGGGATGGAAAGCGCGAGAACTTTTTCATGGCGATCTCCGAGGAGTGCTTGCTGAAACTGAAGGCGTTGTGGTCTTTCATGAACAAGTCATTCACATTATTTCCATCATGACTGGTATCTCACTTGCCGAAGCTGATGAGAAGAGACGAGCGCTCTCGACCCCCGAAGGACAACAAGAGATCTGCGATTGGTTCTTTCCGACTGCTCGCGCTCGTGGTTATGAACTTCGATTAGTGACCGAGATTTGGGAGGTGCTGCGCGCTTTCGCTTCGTTTGGTTTCTGCAAGGCGCATGCTGCTGCATTTGCGCTACCGACCTATCAATCAGCATGGCTAAAAACTCACTATCCGGCAGCCTTTCTTGCCGGTGTTCTTACTCATGATCCAGGGATGTATCCGAAACGACTCATCATGGATGAAGTTCGCCAATGGGGAATTGAGATTGCGCCATTAGATGTCAATCATTCAGCGCGAACTCATCGAGTTGAAAAATATCGTTCTCCAAAAAATTCAGAAAATCTAGAAAGTAACGAGCGATACGGAATTCGCCTGGCGCTGAGTGATCTCCATGGAATCAGTGATGGCGAGATCACGACAATCATTGCCGGACAGCCATATTTGGATCTTGCAGATTTTGTTCGGCGATCTGGCGCAAGCCAGCCAATCTGCGAAGCGTTAGTTTTAATTGGCGGATTTGATTCACTCCACTCAGAGACCCATCGACGCGATCTATTACTTCATCTGAGCGATCTCTATCGATGGTCTGGCGCACAGAAGTTAGGTGGTTCGCAATTAACGCTGGGCTTTGCGCCACCGCTTGAGCGAAGTGGTTTACCTGATGTCACAGCGAGTGAGAAAGTGAAGTTTGAACTTGATCATTTAGGGATGGATATTTCACATCATGTCATCGAGTTCTATGCCGAATTTCTCAATGAGATTGGCGCAGTGCGATCGAGCGAACTCCATAACCATCGTTCGCAATCTGAAGTTCTTGTTGCTGGCGTCCGCGTAGCTTTACAAACTCCACCTGTTCGATCGGGTCGACGAGTGCTCTTCCTTACTCTTAATGATGGATATGGTTGCAGTGATATTACTTTCTTTGAAAACACTCAGAGTGAATTTGCTGAGACGCTCTATCGCAGCTCACTCTTTCTTGTAAAAGGCGTCATTCGAAAGACAGGGCCACGAGGAATTTCACTTCGAGGCATTGGCGCGTGGGAACTTAGTAGCGCCTATGAGAAATGGCGAAATAAAACGCGTAAGGTCGCAGTCTGTGAGTGACGAGCAACTCTCCACCATTCTCCATGTCGACATGGATGCCTTCTTTGCTTCAGTCTCAGAACTTGATCACCCGGAGTACAAAGGAAAACCACTCGTTGTTGGGGCGGGTGCTCGCGGTGTAGTTCTCTCTGCAAACTATGCTGCGCGCAAATTTGGCATCAGAGCAGCGATGCCAGTAGGCAGAGCGCAACGATTAGCTCCGCACGCTCTCTTTATTCCACCAGACCATCAACGCTATAGCGCCGTATCAGAACGAATCATGTCGATATTTGCGCAATTCACGCCACTCGTTGAACCACTCTCACTCGATGAAGCATTTCTTGATGTCACGGGTCAGCAAAACTTTTTGGTACAGGGCGAGAGATTGCACAAGCAATTCGAACTCAAGTTTTTGCAGCTGAGAAAATTACCTGTTCGGTAGGAATTGCTACCTCGAAATTCATCGCAAAACTTGCATCAGGTCGATGCAAGCCAAATGGCATGTTAGAGATTGCACATGATCGCGTACTCGAATTTCTCCATCCACTTCCTGTATCTGAGATTTGGGGAGTGGGACCTAAAACAAATGAAGAGTTACAACGTCTCGGACTTCGCACCGTTGCGGATTTAGCCAATACACCACGAAATACCTTGATTCGTGCGCTTGGCGAAGCAACAGGTTCATCGCTCTATGAATTGGCGTGGGGTCGCGATTATCGTGATGTTGTTGTCGATGAACCAGAGAAGAGCATTAGCGCAGCCGAGACATTTGCATACGATCTTGAAAATGAAGAAGAGATTTTGCGTGAACTACTTCGACTCTGTGAAAAAGCCACATATCGAGCGAGGCAAAGTGAGTACAAAGCGCACACTATTTCCATCAAAGTGAGATTCTCTGATTTCACCACTATTTCGCGTTCAAAAACTCTGCCACTTCCTATTCATGGAATTCAAGAAACGTATGCGGTAGCTAAACAATTATTTATCGCACTCAAACTGGGTGGCGCACGAATTCGTTTAATTGGAGTGGCGTTAGAAAACCTCGTCGACTCGGAGGGAAGCGTTGAGCAGTTAGTTCTTGGCGAGCGAGAGACTGGGTGGCGAGAAGCTGAGGCGGCAATTGATCAGGCGATTGCTCGCTTCGGAAAAGGATCGATACGGCCAGCTCGACTTGTTGAGGGTGAAGATAAAGACGATTCTCAGGATAGTTAGAGGTCGCTAAGAGGTTTTCGACTTTTCCGCTATGCAGAGTTGGTCTATTGTGGGCGCTATGCCGTTATCGGATCGAGAAAAAGAGCTCCTTGCCGAGATGGAGCGCGCACTTAGCGCAGATGATCCTCGACTCGTATCTACTCTTACGGGAAACCCTCGTGCACCTCAGAGAAAACGCGCACTGCTTGGTCTCGGACTCGTTGGCCTTGGACTTGTCCTTCTTCTCGCTGGCCTTATAAGCCAGACGATCCCACTCGGCATCGCAGGATTCCTCGTCGCTCTGGGCGGAGTCGTATTGGCAATATCTAATGCGCCAAAGATTGGCGGAGAATTTCCCACCAAGACCGGAAAAAGAGCAACTGGAGCGCTCGACTTGAAGAGCGTTGGGATCGACGTA
>RFMS01000061.1 GCA_009927575.1 Actinomycetota bacterium | reverse complement strand
CCTGGTTCAACTTCGCGAATAAATGAAGCACCCACAATATCGAGCGCAGCGGTCTCAGATGCCACAACCCAGCCACGCTCTAACTTTCCAACGACAAGTGGTCTCACACCATGGCGATCTCTTGCTGCATACAAAGTGTGTTCATCCATAAAGACAAGTGAAAAAGCTCCTTCCAGCATCGGAAGAACTTCAAGAACACTTGCGTCAAAATTCTTACTCTGATGGCCAGCAAGAAGTGCGGTCATAATTTCGGTATCAGTTGTCGCACCACGGCCTTCTGCATGTTGATCAGGAAATTCTCGAGCGACTCTTTCGGCTAACTCACCAGTGTTAGTTAAATTTCCATTATGGGCAAGTGCTAATGAACCATGTTCAGTTGATCGAATTGTTGGTTGAGCGTTGATCCAGGTACTTGATCCAGTAGTCGAATATCTGCAATGACCAATCGCAAGTTTTCCGGTAAGTGACGCGAGATCTGATTCGGTAAATACTTGAGAGACAAGACCCATATCTTTAAAGATTACGATGCGATCACCATCTGAGGTTGCGATGCCTGCAGACTCTTGTCCTCGATGTTGAAGCGCATAAAGTCCGTAGAAGGTTAACTTCGCAACTTCTTCACCAGGTGCCCACACACCAAAAACTCCGCAGGCATCTTGTGGACCTTTTTCGCCAGGAAACATCTCATGAGTAAGACGTCCATCAGGGCGGCGGGCCATATCGGAATCCTATCTAGCCAAATAATCGTCGAAATGTTGATTTATAAGCGTCAGATAGCTCATCGAGTGAGATTGCCAAAGCATTGAATTTCAATGATGTTCCGCCAGTTTTCCCGATCTTTCTCATCAAAACCTTCTTTGAACGAGCTAATTCGGTAACTGTCTGCGAATGTTTCGATGACACAGCAATAAGGACGCGTCCTGGAGTTTCTGAAAGGAGTTCCTCTCCAATATTTTCTAATGAAATCTCTGCTCCAATATTTTTTTGAAGTGACATTTCAATTAACGATGCCGCAAGTCCACCAAGGAGAGATCGTGAGCGGAATCAAAATATCTCTGACCTTCTAAAAGAAATTCGATAAGTCGCTTTTCGTGCTCTAAATCAGCTCGTGGTGCTCGCCCGCCTCGCTCACCATGGAGATAAGCCCATTCACTTCCGGCAAGAGTTATTTCATCTCGACCAACTAAATAAATATCAAGTTCGGATTGCGAAAATCCCATCGGTGTTCGTTTCCGCACATCTTGAATAACGCCGAGAGTTCCGATGATTGGTGTTGGGAGAATCGCAACCTCACCTGTTTGGTTATAAAACGAAACATTTCCGCCAGTGACAGGTAAGCCAAGTTCTAAACAGGCATCTGCTAAACCTCGGACGCTTTCTGCAAATTGCCACATGACTCCAGGATCTTCAGGTGATCCAAAGTTCAAACAGTTTGTTACAGCTAATGGACGAGCGCCAGTTGTTGCAATATTTCGACACGATTCAGCAAGAGCTAACTTTGTCCCTTCGTAGGGATCAAGATATGACCAACGCGCATTTGCATCAGTAGATATCGCAACACCTAAATGAGTTTCTTCATCGATTCGCACCAGCCCTGAATCCTCAGGTTGGGCAAGAATTGTGTTGCCTTGAACATAATGATCATATTGATTGGTAACCCATGACTTATCAGCCACATTTGGTGAGGTTGCTATTTTTAAAATGGCAGCTTTTATCTCAGCATCGTTACGCGGAATCGGCAGATTTAAAGCTTTTTTCGCCATTTCATCGACATAAGCTGGCTTTGCGAGAGGTCGCTGGTAGACCGGTCCTTCATGCGCCACGGTTCGCGGTGGCACTTCTACGATTAAATTATCGTGCCAATAAATCTTGAGTCGATCTGAATCAGTAACTTCTCCGATTACTGTTGCTGTCACATCCCATTTCTTGCAGATTGATAGGAATCTTTTAATTTTCGCAGGTTCAACAATTGCGCACATTCGCTCTTGCGATTCGCTCATCAAAATTTCTTCTGGGCTAAGTGTTTGATCGCGAAGTGGGACTCGGTCAAGATGAATCTGCATTCCACCAGTTCCAGCCGACGCTAATTCACTTGTGGCACACGATAATCCTGCGCCACCCAAATCTTGTATTCCTACTACTAAGTCTTCTGCAAAATTTCAAGCGAACATTCGATAAGGACTTTTTCGGCAAAGGGATCTCCGACTTGAACACTTGGTCGCTTTGCAGGTCCTGCGCTTCCAAAAGTTTCACTAGCAAGGACTGATACGCCACCAATTCCATCGCCACCGGTTTTAGCTCCGTAGAGAACTACAAGATTTCCAGCTCCTGCTGCTTTTGCTAATTTGATATCCGAGTGCTTCATCACTCCAACACAAAGCGCATTCACTAATGGATTACCTAAATAAGTTTCATCGAAAACTATTCTCCTCCGATATTGGGAAGTCCTAAACAATTTCCATAGCCACCTATACCCGCGACAACACCGGGTAATACTCGGCGCGTATCAGGAGCATCAGCAGGACCAAATCGAAGTGGATCCATGACTGCTATCGGACGAGCGCCCATCGTTAATATGTCGCGGACAATTCCACCTACGCCAGTAGCTGCGCCTTGATAAGGCTCAATAAAGGAAGGGTGGTTATGCGATTCAATTTTAAATGTCACTGCGTAGCCTTGACCGATATCTACAACGCCTGCGTTTTCGCCGATTCCCACTAACAAGCATCTGATTTAGGGGCTTTTTCGCCAAATTGTCGAAGGTGAACTTTTGAAGACTTATATGAGCAATGCTCACTCCACATCACCGAATACATAGCAAGTTCACTTGACGTTGGTCTGCGTCCAAGAATTTCTCGAATGCGTTGATATTCGTCTGGCTTTAAACCTAACTCCGCAAAAGGTTGTGCAGTATCTGGAGTTTGTTCTGCCTGCGCGACGGTGTCGATACTCATCTGCCAACCAATGAGTGCAATACGGAAGTGAAGAAAGCTAGCCCGTCTTCACTTGGTCCAGTTAAATTATCAATTGCATGTTCAGGGTGTGGCATTAAACCGACAATATTTCCTCGTTCGTTGGTTATTCCTGCAATTAGGTTCCGAGAGCCATTTGGATTTTCTCCAACATATCGAGCGACGACTCGATTTTCACTCTCTAATATCTGCAAAGTGTGATCATCGCACTGAAAGGATCCTTCGCCATTCTTTAAAGGGATAAGGATTTCTTGGTTCTTTTCAAATGAATGAGTCCAAAGGGTTGAGTTATTTTCAATAGTTAATAATTGAGGGCGACATAAGAAATGTAAGTCTTTGTTGCGAGTTAACGCGCCTGGAAGAAGATGTGATTCACAAAGAATCTGGAAACCGTTACAAATTCCTAGAACAGGAAATCCATGGTTAGCAGCAGTAATGATGCTCGACATAATTGGCGCGAAACTTGCGATAGCGCCACAACGTAAATAATCTCCGTAAGAAAAACCGCCCGGCAAAACAACTGCGGAAACTTCCTTTAAATCATCAGATCCGTGCCAGAGTGAAACCGCTGATTGCGCCGGCATATTCGATAGCGCGCGCAGCATCTCGGTCATCGAGAGAACCAGGAAATGTAACGACGCCTATTTTCATTGAACTACTTCTCGATTCTCACTATGAAGTTCTCAATTACTGTATTGGCAAGCATGGTTTCTGCAGCTTTTTCAATCTCTTTTACCTGTTCGGCAGTCGGTAAATCTGCTGTTCTATTTCAAATCGCTTACCTTGACGAACACCCGTAACAAAATTAAATCCGAGTCGATTAAGGCTGCAGCAATGGCTTGACCTTGCGGGTCGAGGATCTCTTCCTTAAGTGAAACTTCAACGATGATCTTTCCCATAATTTCTCCTCTACCCGAATTTCTTTCCGGTAATTAATTCATAGGCCGCGAGGTATCGATCGCGAGTTTTTTCGACAACGTCGTCGGGTAATTCAGGAGGTGGGCTCTTTCGATCCCAGCCCGAATTTACTAGCCAATCCCTGACAAATTGCTTATCGAAAGATGCCTGCGCGCCGCCAGGTTTCCATGCAGCGCGGTCCCAGAAACGAGAAGAATCTGGGGTGAGAACTTCATCGCCTAATCGAATCTGACCGTGATGATCTCTCCCAAATTCAAATTTGGTATCGGCCAAAATCACCCCACGAGATTGCAGATAATCTTTTGCTCGAGAATAAATCGTTATAGAAATGTCTCGGAGCGTTTCCGCATCATCACTGCCAATAATTTCTGAAGCTCTAAGAAATGAAATGTTTTCATCATGGTCACCAAGCTCTGCTTT
>RFMS01000020.1 GCA_009927575.1 Actinomycetota bacterium | reverse complement strand
ACAGGAGGTATGGGCGCCTATTCACCTTTGGAGTGGGCACCGATTGATGTAGAAAGTGAAACACTAGAGAAAGTTCTTCAGCCAACCATTAAAGAGATGGCTAACCGCGGTACGCCATTTATTGGCTTGCTATATGCCGGGCTGGCTTTGACCTCTCACGGACTTAAAGTTATTGAATTTAATGCCAGATTTGGCGATCCGGAAACGCAAGTGTTACTACCACGACTTAAAACGCCTCTAGCAAAACTTTTGTATGCAGCAGCAACTGGGAAGTTAAGAGATTTTGCACCATTGGAATGGTCGAGTGAATCCGCTGTGACGGTGGTGCTCGCAGCGAAAAATTATCCTGCATCTCCAGTTGTTGGGGATGAAGTAAAACTTCCTCAAGAAATAGATGGCGCAGAGGTTTTTCACGCTGGCACAACACAGGTTGATGGAACGCTACGTTCCAACGGTGGACGAGTTCTCTCAGTGACCGGAATGGGGAAGTCTCTGTATGAAGCGCGCCATCGAGCGTATGCAGGTATAGCTCAGATAGAACTTCCAGGAAGCTTCTATAGGAATGACATTGCTCTTAAGGCGTCGCAAGTAGAGAAGAGGAAGTAGATGCGAGAGAATTCAGCAGTGAACGTACTTGCGCAACGATATGCCTCTCAAGCGATGCGAGATATTTGGTCGCCACAGGCAAAAATCATTGCAGAGCGTAAATTATGGATAGCAGTGATGCGAGCCCAGAATTCGCTAGGACATCCAATTCCCGAATCTGTTATTTCTGATTATGTAAAAGTTATTGAATCAATAGATCTAGCTTCGATCGATCAACGGGAAAAAAAATTACGTCACGATGTAAAAGCTCGTATAGAAGAATTCAACGCACTTGCCGGACATGAAGCCATTCATGCGGGAATGACAAGTAGAGATCTCACAGAAAACATCGAAGCGTGGCAGATAAAGAGTTCACTCTCACTCGTTCATGATCGAGTGATTGCTCTGCTTTCAGCGCTTGGAAAGAAGGCGAGCGAGTACCAAAATCTTCCTATTGCCGGACGTTCACATAACATTCCTGCGCAAGTTACTACTTTGGGTAAACGCTTTGCTTCTGCTGCAGAAGAACTTCTCTTTGCTTTTGAACGCCTAGAAAGCCTTATTTCGCGATACCCCATGCGAGGAATTAAAGGTCCAGTTGGAACAGCGCAAGATAGCGTCGATCTTCTTGGTGCTCTTCGCAAAAAACTCTTGAGAGTGAAATCGCAAAAGAACTTGGATTTTCATCAGTACTAGATTCAACCGGACAGATTTATCCCCGCTCAATTGATTTTGATGTATTAACGACATTAGTTCAACTTGTAGCTGCTCCATCATCGCTGGCAACTTCGATTCGTCTGATGGCTGGCGCAGAGCTTGTCACCGAAGGTTTCAAAGCCGGACAAGTAGGTTCATCGGCGATGCCACACAAAATGAATACTCGATCATGCGAAAGAGTGAATGGACTTGCCATCGTATTACGGGGTTACGCATCAATGGTGGGTGAATTGAGTGGTGATCAATGGAACGAAGGCGATGTCTCATGCAGTGTTGTCCGTCGTGTTGCACTTCCTGATGCTTTTTATGCCTTCGATGGTTTGCTTGAAACGATGTTGACGGTATTGGAAGAGTTTGGAGTCTTCCCTGCTGTTATTGAACAAGAGATTGAAAAATATCTGCCATTCCTCGCTTCAACAAAAATACTTGATGGCAGCGATAAAGGCAGGCGTTGGTCGAGAAATTGCTCATGAAGTGATTAAGGAACATTCGGTAAAAGCTGCGCTGGATCTTCGAGAAGGTAAACCACAGTCGATGCTTGAAAATATCGCTAA
>RFMS01000063.1 GCA_009927575.1 Actinomycetota bacterium | reverse complement strand
CCTTTGTGTGGCGTATCTGGAGTTCCTTCATACATCACCTGTGTTGCACCATTAATGAGTGGACCATAAACAACGTAAGAATGTCCGGTAATCCAGCCGACATCCGCGGTGCACCAATAGACGTCAGTCTCTGGTTTTAGGTCAAAGATCGCATGATGCGTAAATGCTGCTTGGGTGAGATACCCACCAGTGGTGTGGAAGATTCCTTTAGGTTTTGCAGTCGTTCCTGATGTGTAGAGAATGAAGAGAACGTGTTCGCTATCAAAAGGTTCTGCAGTGTGTTCAGAAGATTGCTTTTCTAATAGTTCGTGCCACCAGATGTCACGATTATTGGTCCAAGCAGTTTCTTGGCCAGTTCGCTTCACAACAAGAACGTTCTTTACATTGTGTTGACCTTTGAGAGCTTCATCAACGGTTGGCTTTAGAGCAAAGGCAGCACCTTTTCTAAAACCGCCATCTGCGGTGATTACCAATGTGGCATCTGCATCTTGGATGCGCGAGAGGAGTGAATCCGCAGAGAAGCCACCAAAAATTACGGAGTGTGCTGCGCCAACTCGAGCACATGCGAGCATTGCAACTGCCGCTTCAGGAATCATCGGCATATAAATTGCAACGCGATCGCCTGCCTTGATTCCTAGTTGAGTGAGTGCGTTAGCTGCTTTCTTCACATCGTGAAGAAGATCAGAATAAGTAATTGTTCGAGTATCGCCAGGTTCACCTTCGAAGTAGAAAGCAACTCGATCACCTCGCCCCTCGAGGACATGTCGATCGAGACAATTAAAAGACGCGTTAAGTTTTCCGCCAATAAACCATTGAGCAAATGGCACATTCCATTCCAAAACTTTTGACCATGGCGTATTCCAATGAAGTCGTTCTGCCTGTTTTTCCCAAAACGCTAATCGATCACGTTCAGCATCGTCATAAAGAGCAGATGAAAAATTCGCGTTCTTTACAAAATCTGGTGATGGTGCGAAGGTTCGATTTTCATGCCCAAGATTTTCAATTGAATCATGTAGTGAGGACTCATTTGCGTTACTCATGTTGCGAGAGATTACCAGCGAGGGCTTTTCCACACTAGTGAAAAATGAGAGTAAATAAATTTAGTTTTCAACGAGAAAATTTGCACAATGATGGAGTGAACGGAGAGACAATGAATAATCACATCATGAATGCAAATATCGTTGAGCAGATTTTGAAATTTCTACACTCGCCTGGGATCAAGTCGATGGCTTCGTACCTGATTCGGCAACTGCTCAATCTCTGGGGCTTATAAATATCATCGATATAAAGCACCTTGCCCGCGCGCTATTTTGATAGCGAACGCCAAATGTGGTGGGATATGCCGTAAGCCTCGGGCTGGCCCAGTGGAGTGCTCCCAGAGATTTACATCTGATCCGGGAGAAGAGAATGCCAATAGCAACCCCTGAGATTTACACAGAGATGTTAGACCGCGCCAAGAAAGGCGCTTTCGCATATCCCGCCATTAACGTCTCGTCATCATCAACATTAATCGCCGCTCTTCGCGGATTTGCTGAAGCAAAGTCAGATGGCATCATTCAAATTTCGTGGGGTGGCGCAGAATATCTTTCCGGTTCAACTGTAAAAATATGGTTGATGGCGCAGTTGCACTCGCAGAATATGCTCATATCGTTGCGAAGAATTACAAAGTTAATATTGCACTTCATACCGATCACTGCCCAGCAGAAAAGCTTGATGGATTTATGCGCCCACTTCTTCAATTTGGAATTGATCGAGTGAAATCGGGAAAGAGTCCACTTTTTAATTCGCATATGTGGGATGGCTCAGCCGTTTCGATGAAAGAGAATATGTCGATAGCTGATGAACTTCTAACGAAATCTGTCGCTGCAAAAACCATTATGGAGTTAGAAATTGGCGTTGTTGGTGGCGAAGAAGATGGCATCGAAGCAAAACATGATGCGAAGTTGTACTCGACTCCAGAAGATGCAATTTTGACAGCTGAAACTCTTGGACTTGGCGAACGTGGTCGTTACATGCTCGCAGCAACATTCGGGAACGTCCATGGTGTTTATAAACCTGGGAATGTTGTTCTCCAACCTAAGATTCTAAAAGAGTTACAAGATGCAGTTGCAAAGAAGAAGGGTTTATCAGCAGGAGCAAAACCTTTCGATTTAGTATTTCATGGCGGTTCTGGCTCGCTTTTATCTGAAATTCGCGAAGCACTTGATTACGGTGTGGTGAAGATGAATATCGACACGGATACTCAATATGCATTTACTCGACCGGTTGTGGACCATGTCATGAAGAACTATGACGGTGTATTAAAAATTGATGGCGAGGTAGGAAATAAGAAGGCATACGATCCGCGCGCGTGGGGCAAAGCCGCTGAAGCTGGAATGGCTGCACGAGTTGTAGTTGCATGTGAAGATCTCCGCTCTGCGGGAACGACGATGGTTGCCTAAATGCCAGCAATAGTTCTACTCGGCGCTCAATGGGGCGATGAAGGTAAAGGTAAGGCCACCGATCTTCTCGGTGATCGTGTGGATTATGTTGTGCGATACCAAGGTGGAAACAACGCTGGTCATACCGTTGTTATTGGCGATCAGAAATACGCACTGCACC
>RFMS01000022.1 GCA_009927575.1 Actinomycetota bacterium | reverse complement strand
ATTCTCAAGTCTCCAAGAACTTAATGATTTATTCGCAGATTTTACGGCTATTAACTCAGCATGGGCTGTTGAATCTTTTATTAGCTCTCGTTGATTGTGACCTGTCGCAATAATATTTCCATTCGCATCAATAATGACAGTGCCTACTGGGACATCGCCACTTGAAAATGAAGCCATTTTGGCAAGACTTATCGCGAAATTCATCGCCTCAATCTCATTCACAATGTGAACCCCAGTCATAATAAGTTGGACACCTCACATTCTCTACGCGCAGAAACCTTTTTCACGGTAGTGACACCAAAATTGTCATAGTAAAGTTAAGGCTGTGAAAGTACATGTCGCCAACCATCCACTTATCGCACACAAACTAACAGTGCTGCGTGATAAGAAAACTGATTCTCCAACATTTAGACATCTTGTTGAAGAACTTGTGACGCTCTTGGCATATGAAGCAACTCGCGACATGAAAACTGCAAAAGTCTTAATTGAAACTCCTGTTTGTCCAACCTCCGGATTAAGAATGGTGAAACCAGCACCTGTGGTCGTACCAATTCTTAGAGCTGGCCTTGGAATGCTTGAAGGTATGACCCGTCTGATTCCAACTGCCGAAGTAGGTTTTTTAGGCATGGTACGTGATGAGAAAACTCTAAAAGCCTCAACCTATGCAAATCGCTTACCTGATGATTTAACGGGACGGCAATGTTTTGTACTCGATCCAATGTTGGCCACTGGTGGCACTCTTGTATCCGCAATTCATTATTTACTCGATAAAGGTGCAACTGATGTCACGGCTATCTGCCTTCTCGCAGCACCTGAGGGATTAGCAACTTTAGAAAACGCGTTCAAAATTCTCTAGTTCCTATTGCTGTTGTAACTGGTGCGCTTGATGAAAAACTCAATGAACACGGTTACATAGTTCCAGGACTGGGCGATGCAGGAGACAGACTTTATGGAGTTGTGTGAAAATGGCAACTAACTCACCTGGATATGGAATAACAATTCGTGTCGAAGGAAAACCTTCTAGTAATCCCGTCGCTGAAATTACGACAATAGTCACAAAAGAAGACGCAACTATCACCGCTCTAGATGTCGTTGAGTCATTGCACGACAAAGTAGTTGTAGATGTTACTTGTGACACCATGAATTCTGAACACGCCGAAAGAATTTCGGCTGCAATTGAAAAGAATCCAGCATTAAAAGTTCGAAAAGTATCTGATCGTACTTTTCTACTCCATCTCGGTGGGAAATTGGAGGTCCAATCAAAAGTACCTCTAAAAACTCGCGATGATCTATCGAGAGCCTATACACCTGGTGTGGCACGAATATGTACTGCTATTGCAAACGATAAGTCTGATGCGCGTCGATTAACAATCAAACGAAATACTGTGGCTGTTGTAACTGATGGTTCTGCAGT
>RFMS01000023.1 GCA_009927575.1 Actinomycetota bacterium | reverse complement strand
AACGTCGTTAGTCTTTTCTGCAACTTGCTTCACTAATTGTGCGCCCATGTTTTCGGCTGGATCAGCGAGTTCGATCTCTTTCGCAATTGTCACACCATCATTAGTAATAAGAGGTGCGCCGAATGATCGACCTATAACAACGTTTCGGCCCTTAGGTCCGAGCGTAACTTTGACGGTATCGGCGAGGATATTTACTCCGCGCTCCATTCCGCGACGAGCGTTCTCGTCGAAATGTAAGGATTTACCCATTGTTACTTCTCGATAACTGCGAGGATGTCGCGGGCAGAGAGCACTAAGTACTCTTCATTGTTGTACTTGACTTCAGTTCCGCCGTACTTGCTGTAGAGAACTACATCGCCAACTTTGATATCCATTGGGACGCGAACGCCATCATCGAAGCGACCTGGTCCTACTGCAACAACAGTGCCTTCTTGTGGCTTCTCTTGCGCAGTATCTGGAATAACAAGTCCGGAAGCAGTCTTCTGCTCGGCTTGGCTGGTCTTGACGACAATACGGTCTTCGAGTGGCTTAATGGCAACGGCCATTGTCTTTCTCCTTCTACTCAATCGAATTTCGGTGAAATCGAAATTGCTCGGTTATTTCTTGCGACCCTTTAGCAGTGTCGCGCCGAGAGTGCTAACGCCAAATCTAGGCGGTGTATTCCTGAGAGGCAAACCGAAGGGCTAAACCCAGAGCGCTTGGCTGACTGGAACGGTCGAATGCGCTGCAAGCCCGATGGGGGTGGCCGGTCGACCCGCGCTCATCGCCAGCGAACCAAGGGCTGCGACCATCGCGCCATTATCAGTGCAGAGCGCAGGCGGTGGGGTTCGAAGTTCGATTCCCTTTGCCTGACATCGCTCTGCAGCCAGTTCACGAAGTCTGGAATTTGCAGCTACGCCGCCTGCAATCACAAGTGAATCAATCCCAGTTTCCACGCATGCTGCGATCGCTTTCTTCGTCAAGATATCAACGACCGCTTCCTGAAAAGAAGCTGCAACATCAGCGCGGTTTGATTGTGGGGTCTGTGAGAGATAGCGAGCGACTGCAGTTTTTAAACCAGAGAATGAGAAATCATATTGATGGTCGACAAGATCTTTTGGAAGACTTAATCCGCGCGGAAATGTAATTGCTAATTTATCGCCGGCGCGTGCTTCTCTATCAATCAGTGGTCCACCTGGAAAGCCTAAGCCCAACAATCGTGCAATCTTGTCGAATGCTTCGCCGGCCGCATCATCAATTGTTTGACCAAGTGGCGTGATGTCGCTGGTGATATCAGAAACTTTCAGGAGTGATGAATGTCCGCCACTTACTAAGAGCGCAATTGTCGGGCGAAGGTTTTCATGATGGGTCAGAACATCGACAGCAACATGTGAAGCTAAATGATTAACTCCATACAAAGGCTTATCGAGTGCGAGTGCTAACGCCGAAGCTGCTGATGTTCCAACTAGTAGCGCTCCTATAAGTCCTGGTCCTGCAGTAACTGCAATGCCGTCAATATCTGACAGTGCAACCTTGCTCTCTCTCAGAGCTTCTGCGATGACGTGTTGCATCGCTTCCAAATGTGCGCGGGAGGCAACTTCCGGAACTACTCCGCCGAATCGAGCATGTTCGGCAACGCTTGAAGAAATAACGTTTGCTAGCAGCGTTCTACCACGAACAATTCCAACCGCTGTTTCGTCACATGATGTTTCGATACCTAAAACTAAGGGCTGATT
>RFMS01000161.1 GCA_009927575.1 Actinomycetota bacterium | reverse complement strand
CATGGCATCTGTCCACCCTTTAACAAAGGCTGGTTGTGGTTTCCAGTAGTTTCGATATTCCTCTTTATTGCTAAATGTTTTAGCCAACCGCTCGAGCGCTGGACCGAGAACGAGCGGCATGATTTGTTCAACAGTGAATCCTGGTGGGAGCGCTAGAGGAACTCCGCCATCAACGAAAACAACTTTTGCCATCCGCTCTGGCGCAACGCCACACATCGCGGCCACTACAAACGCACCCATCGAATGTCCGATGACATCGCAATTTTTAATCCAATGTGATCTAAGACTGCAACCATGTCATGCGCATGAGTTCTCATTCCAAATGGACCTTTAATCGAATTGCTATCGCCTCGTCCGCGAAGGTCAACTGCATAAACCGTGAATCCATTTTTCACCGCAGTTTTTGCAAAGAGTTGCCAGGCGCGATTGGAGGATGTCACGCCATGAATGGCCAGAATATTTTTATCGCTCGGCTGTCCATACCGAAAATAAGCAAGTTCTCCGCCATCTCTCGGAATTGAATACTTCGCTTCCGGTAGGTACGCGCTAGTCATGCCCGAACTATCCCACTTTCAATACCTGATTTGGGAACCATGAATCGCAAGCCTAGACTTTCCCCTAATGGTCCTACCCTCGAGGGGCCTTAAAAATATAGGAGCTCAATTAATGAAGAACAAAACATTCGTGCGCTTAGCAGTTGTCGCAATTGCTGCAGCGCTCGTTGTACCAGCTGGAATTCTTCCAGCGTCATCAGCACCTGCTGATATTAAAGTTGGCGTAATTACGACAACTTCAGGTGGCTTGAAGTCATACGGTGATGCTTATACCGATGGACTTGAGTGGGGTTTGAAGTATTACACCCAAGGCACCATGGCAGTAAATGGCGCAAAAATCGTTCTCACAAAGAAGGATGATGCTGCTGATCCAACTGCTGCAACCGCTGCATTCAAGGATATGGTCGCAAACGGAACCAAGATCATTGTTGGAACCGCATCATCAACTGTCGGCCTCACACTTGCGCCATTAGCGCAACAGAACAAAGTTCTCTACATCTCTGGCCCAGCCAAGAACGATGCGATTACAAGTGCAACTAATAAGTATGTATTCCGTTCTGGAAATACATCACTTCAAGATCTCGCACCGCTCGCTGGACTTGCAGGTCTATCAGGCAAGAAAGTAATCCTCTTCGTTGAAGATAACGCATTCGGCGCAGGAAACATCGCTGCTGCTCGTGCAATTCTTGGACCAAAGGGTGCAACATTCGAAGAAATCAAAGTATCAACCACTGCAACTGATTTCACTCCTTATGCAAAGAAGGCAGTTGATGCAGCAGGTAAGTACATCTTCATCGCATGGTCAAATACCGGAACCGTTCTTCCAATGCTTACAGCATTGAAGCAACAAGGTGTTTATAAGACCACTGTTCCTGTAACAGGTCTTGCTGGTGTTGCAACATACGATTTCTATGGAACTCTGCTTGATGGTGCAAACGCAGTTCTCACCAACAGCTACTTCCCTGGCGTTGTGAAGACATCTGCTGCAGCAGCACTTGCTTCAGATTTCGCAAAGGCTGGAAAGTCACAAGACCTCTTTACTGAGTGCGGTGTAAACGCTGCACAATTGATTATCCGCGCGCTGAAGGGTAATACTTCAGTTAACGTAGATACTGCAATCTCAAACCTTGAAGGTTTCTCCTTCATTGGCGTAAAGGGTCAGATCACAGTTGATCCAACAAAGCATTACCTCATGCAACCAATGTTCCTCGTGGCATTGGATAAGAGTGGTGCTCATTACGTTCCACGACTAGTTCGTATCATCCAAAAGGTGACCGCCTAGTAGTGCAATAAATCACTGAAAGAAGCCCAGCACGAAAGTGTTGGGCTTCTTTCCTTTTTAGGAATCAGGTAAATTCCACTCGATGAAACCAGCGTTGGCGGTTAACGATTTAAGCCTCGCAATTGGCGGCGCAAAAATTCTTGATGGAGTCACGCTCTCTGTTGCGCAGAATGAAACACTAGGAATCATCGGCCCTAATGGCGCTGGAAAAACTTCGTTCTTTAATTTGCTCTCTGGAATCCGGCACGTAACTCGCGGCACCATCTTTCTTGGCGAGAAAGAAATTACACATCTTTCAATTGATGAACGCGCTCGAGCAGGTATTGCCCGCACTTTTCAAACGTCAAGTATTTTTCCTAATCTCACTCTTCTCGAAAATGTCCGTATCGGCGCTCAGGCATCACTCGGCGGTTCATTTAATATTTCGAAGAACGCTTACAAATTTACTGACTCGCTCGATATGGCTCATGCCTGTCTCCAACAAGTTGGATTAAAAAATCGAGAATTGCAGATAGCTGGCTCGCTCTCGCATGGCGATAAGCGACGGTTAGAGATCGCCATTGTTTTAGCGTCGAGTGCTGAAGTAATTCTTCTCGATGAGCCAATGGCGGGAATGAGCGTTGAAAATGTGCCAGAGCTGGTAGAAATTATTCGATCGCTTGCTCGAGTTCATCACAAAACTGTTCTCATTGTTGAACACCATATGGATGTAGTACTTGGCCTAGCCGATCGAATTGCGGTACTCAATTTCGGCGAACTTCTCATTTGCGATACGCCTGAAAAAGTCATTGCAAATACCACTGTACAAAGCGCATATTTAGGTGAAGTTCTATGACCCATCTCGCGCTCAACGATGTCCATGTAACGATAAAGGGCTCACATATTCTTCAAGGCGTTACATTCGAAGTACCCGAAAACAAAGTCGTCGCACTCTTGGGAAGAAATGGCGTAGGAAAATCCACCACGTTGAAGGCAATCATGGGTCTCTACCCCGCGACTGGCTCAATCACGCTCAATAACAAGGAACTTGTAGGAACCAAGACACATCACATTGTTAGATCTGGGCTCGCATATGTTCCAGAAGATCGAGAAATTTTTGCTTCTCTCACCGTAAAAGAAAACCTTTCACTTGCAGAGCGAGATAAGAATCCACATTACGATCTCGTTTATTCACTATTTCCTGAACTTAAGACGCGCTCGGGGCAAAGAGCAGGAACGCTTTCTGGTGGCCAGCAGCAGATGGTGGCAATTTCTCGCGTGCTACTTAATAAGAATTCGCTATTACTCATTGATGAACCAACAAAAGGTCTTGCGCCAAAACTCGTTACTGAAGTAGCTGATGCGCTTGCAAAAGTTTCTGGAAGTTCAACAATGTTGCTCGTCGAACAAAATCTTGCACTCGTGAAGCGAGTAGCTGAACACATTATCGTGATGGATCAAGGAAAAGTAGTTTTTACCGGCGGGCCGGAGAATCTACGAAACGAAGAGTTTGTGAAAAGAATGCTTGGCGTGAGTGGAGGTAGCCACTAGTGGATACATTTATTCTCATTGCTGTCACTGGCATTGGACTCGGCGCACTGTATTTTCTTGTAGCCTGCGGACTTACTCTGATCTATGGCTTGATGGGTGTTTTAAATTTCGCGCATGGCATCTTCCTAACTGTCGGCGCATTCTTTGGCTTATGGGCGCTAATACCTTCTTTAAAAACGGCTCCACCATCGATTACATATTATCTGCGCTCGTCGGAGGTATCGGAGCAGGCTTATTCGCACTCCTTGTCGAACAGTTAGTTATCACTCGACTTTATGATCGACATATTGATCAAGCGCTTGTCACGGTTGGCGTTGCGTTAGTCGTTGGAGCAATGCTTTCTGGTTGGTTCACCAACGATATGCGGATGTTGCCTTCACCGGCTTGGTTTATGGATGCAGTACAAGTTGGAAATGCAAACATCCCTAAAGATCGTTTTATGTATATCGCCGTCGCGGCGGTCTTATTAATTCTCTTTATTGTGATCCTTCGCTTCACGCGAATTGGTTTAATCATTCGAGCTGGCGTGGAAAATCGACAGATGGTGAGCGCGCTAGGAATCAACGTGCGTTTGGCATTTAGCACGGTCTTCTTCCTCGGAGGTTTGGCAGCTGGAATCGGTGGCGTGCTTGTTGCTTCGTACCAAGGCGGAGTCACACCACTAATGGCAGGTTCGTGGTTGATCTACGGATTTATCGTTGTTGTGATTGGTGGAATGGGTTCCATCGGTGGAAGTGCACTTGCTGCGCTCATGATTGGTGTCATCAAACAATTTGCGAACTACTACGTTCCTGGACTTGGTGACTTCGTCATTGTCTTCCTTCTTGCAGTCGTACTTCTCATTCGTCCGCAAGGGCTGTTGGGCAAGGTGAGCGCATAATGCTTCGCTGGAAATACTCTCGACCATTCCTGGCAGTCATCGTTCTCCTCCTTGCACTGTCGCCGGTAATTAATTTTGGCCCACTCAAAGGCGCTGGCATGCAACAAACATTTGCCGTTGCATTTATCTGGGGTGCGCTTGCGCTCAGTTACGACTTACTCTTTGGTTTCACCGGTTTACTTTCATTTGGCCACGCACTCTTTTTCGCGAGTGGTGCTTACATCACGACCATACTTATTAATCACAATCACATTTCACTTTATCTGGCTACCTTCATCGCGGTTACAGCAACGATTGGTATCGCACTCCTCGTTGGATTCGCCTCACTTCGTACCTCTGGCATTACCTTTGCCATGGTGACGCTCGCGTTTGGCGAATTGGGCCATGTCATCATCGCTCGAAACTTCGGAAACCTCACCAATGGCGAGAACGGAATCGCGCTTGATGCAAATGGAGTTCCACAATATTTCATCGGAGTTATCAACACAAAGAACCTGTATTGGATGGCGCTGATTGTTCTTGTACTTGTCTACGCAAGCGTTTGGTGGATCACTGAAACTTCAGCAGGCCGAGTATTCGCTGCACTTCGAGATAACGAGACTCGCGTTGCAGTCTTAGGACTTAAACCATCGAAATTTAAGCTTCTCTCATTTGTTATCTCCGCTGCACTTGCAAGCATCTGTGGCGCAGCGATGGTTCTTGTTGCCGGAACTGCAGCTCCTCGCTTTGCAACAGCGGATGTAACGATTGCGCTCTTATTAATGGTGATTTTAGGTGGCGCCACAACTCGATGGGGCGCTGTCATCGGTGGCATGGTCTATTCCATCGCTAGCACTCGACTACAAGACCTCACTCAAAAAGAAGCGATAACAAAGATCCCAAAAATTATTAGCGGACCACTCTCTGAACCAACTTTTATTCTTGGTCTTCTCTTCATCTTTATCGTGATGTTTGCACCCGGAGGTTTATCAGGTGCTTACTATCGAGCGCGCTTTAAATACCTCAATCGCAACACCAAATAATTCTTCAAGTCTATGAACGCAAAACTCTGGGAGCCAAACAATCAGCAATTGAAATTCAGCACTAACTTCGCTTCAACGCACACTCGGCTTTACTTCATACGATCAACTTCATTCATGGAGTATTACTCACCCTGAGGAATTTTGGTCTCGGGCTTGGGATGAGTGCGGAATTATTGGCGAAAAAGGTCAGACGATTTTTCAATCCGCTCCATATTTTCCTGACGCACGATTTTTTCCTGAAGCAAAGCTAAATACTGCCGAAAATCTTCTTACTCGAGGTGCCGATAACGACATTGCTATAACAACACTTTGGAAAACGGCGAACGAGCAGAGATTACGTGGGGCCAATTGCGATCACAGGTCAGTGCAACTGCGGCAGCTATGCGTGCTGAAGGAGTTGGGGTTGGGGATCGGATCGCAGCATGGGTGCCGAATGTTCTCGAAGCTGCAATCTTTGGTTTAGCTGGGTTAAGTATTGGCGCAGTAGTAAGTACATCATCGCCAGACTTTGCACCGCCGGCAGTTCTTGATCGATTTGGTCAGATTGAACCTGTTCTTCTTCTTGCTGCGTCGTCGTATACGTATGGCGGCAAATCTTTTGATTGCATCAGTAAATTAAAGGAAATTGTTACTGGGTTGCCTTCAGTAAAAAAGACTATTGTCATTGGATCGCACGATAAAGAATTTACTTCGTGGACAGATTGGATTACGCCATTTCTCGGTAGTGCTCCACACTTTGAAAAGCTTCCCTTTGATCACCCAGGTTTTGTACTCTTCTCAAGCGGAACAACAGGTAAACCTAAATGCATAGTGCATCGCGCAGCAGGAATCCTGCTCAAGCTCCGCGTTGAACAGAAGTACTCATTTGATATTCATGAGGGCGACAAACTCTTTTTCTTCACTACCTGCGGCTGGATGATGTGGAACTGGTTGCTTTACATACTGGCAGCGGTGCATCGATCGTGCTTTACGACGGCAATCCGATGTCACCACGAGCTGAGCGATTAATTGATATCGCCGAATCCGAAAAAATAACCATGTTAGGTCTCTCTGCAAAATACATTGATTCCATTCGAAAAGCTGGAATCTCCCCCAAGAAAACTCATCACCTTGATTTCACTGCGCACAATAATGTCAACCGGCTCAGTTCTTGTTCCGGAAAGTTTTGATTACGTCTATGACGAGATCAAGAGTGATATTCATCTTGCCTCGATGTCTGGCGGAACCGATATTTGTGGTTGTTTTATCGCTGGTATTCCCACACAACCTGTCTATCGCGGAGAAATTCAAGGGCCATGTTTAGGTACTGCAACACAAGTATTTGATGAACATGGAAAACCTGCGCTACCAAATGCAAAAGGTGAACTTGTCTGTACCGTGCCATTTCCATCAATGCCCCTTGGTTTTTGGGGAGATACTGATGGCAGTAAATATCGCGCCGCCTACTTTGAAGGATTTCCAAATGTCTGGACTCATGGTGACTTCGCTTCTCGCAGCGAAGTCGGTGGTTTCACAATGTACGGACGAAGTGATGCAACCTTAAATTCCAAAGGTGTTCGCATAGGAACTGCCGAGATCTATCGCGTTGTCGAAACTTTTCCCGAAATCGCAGAAGCAATGGCTGTTGCGCAGGATTGGGATAACGATTCACGAGTAATACTCTTCGTCACATTAACTGCAGGATCTGAAATGTCGTCCGAACTTGAAAGTTCGATCAAGCAAGCGCTTAAAACTCAAGCAAGCCCCCGACATGTTCCCGATCTCATCATCGTCGCCCCAGAACTTCCTCGCACAAAGAGCAACAAGCTTGTTGAACTTGCGGTCACTGATGTCATTAATGGTCGAACTGTGCGAAATAAAGACGCGCTAGCAAATGCCCATGCTTTGGACTGGTTTGCTTCGCTAGATCTCAAAAGCAAATAATCGAAAATTTGAAATTTAATGGCTCAAAAAACGCTCTTAATAGGAATTGATGGCCTATTACTTGAGCGAGGTTTAGCTTCCGGAAAAGCTCCATTCCTTAAAGAAGTAAAGCAACGTGCGTTCTATACAGACATTCGAATCGAGAGCATCACAATCTCTGGACCAAGTTGGTCAACCATTCTCACTGGCGCGACCAATGACCAACATCAAGTTCTTGATAATGATTTCATTGGCCATCAGCTCCATTTTATCCAGATTTTTTAACTCAAGCCGCAGCTAAGAATCCGCGCGTGCGAACTTTTGCTGCAGCAGGTTGGCTACCTCTACTTGATCCCCGCTCGCCCGCTCCGA
This sequence comes from Actinomycetota bacterium, assembly GCA_009927575.1. GTDB lineage: Bacteria > Actinomycetota > Actinomycetes > Nanopelagicales > Nanopelagicaceae > UBA7398. The sequence goes on along the minus strand of RFMS01000161.1, from coordinate 1,033 downwards.
TTATTCGTGAGCGAAAGATGGATCAATTAGCTGGTAGACACGTAACTTTTTATAAAGATGGCGACACTCTTGGCTACGAAACCGTAGACGCCGAAGTTGCAGCATTTGCTCAAAACCACATATCACTGGAAGGTCCAGAGTTAAATTTTGTTTACTTTTCTCAAGTCGACGAATTCGGCCACAAATATGGAGCCCTCGATGATCCTTACTTTGATGCACTTGGCCGGGTTGATCAACTAGTTAAAAACCTTCACGAAGTTATTGAAGATCGAGTAAAAAACTTTGGTGAAGAATGGATAGTTTTGATCACTACCGATCATGGACATCTTGATGAGGGTGGCCATGGCGGCGATAGCGATCAAGAGCGTTCATCTTTCCTCATCGCTTACGGAGTAGGGAGAGAAAATCCTCAATGGGAAGCTCCTATTGCTCAGCACCAAATCTCGCAAATAATTCTTCATTCAATGAGTACGCTGACTACATGAATTTTTCGTTGAAATTCACCGCTGCGAGAATTTCAATCTCTTTACTTTTTTTAATCGTTACCATGTTGCAAATAGTCTCTTTTCCAGGCCAGTTCTCTCATATGCACCACAAAACAGCGCTGCAATTATCTTTTGAAATAACACTCCTTGTACTAATTGTTCTCTGGTTGCTTTGTGCTCAAATTGCCCTGGTATCTCTCTGGAAAATCGTTTCATTGATGCAGCTCGACACTTTCTTTTCTAAAGACTCGATCACATGGATTAATAGAGTTCTCTCCTGTTGTGCAGGTGCGCTAGTCATAGCGCTCACACTTTTTGCGCTTATTGCTTCGCAAGCAGAAGACCCCGGATTCCTAGTTCTTTTGACCGCAGTGACGCTTTTTATTGCAACTCTCTATATTTTTGTAAGGCTTTTGCGAGACCAAGTGGCGCAAAAGGCTTCACAATGATTCGCTAAGATTCCATCACCTCGTTTCATTTAGGGGCAGTAGCTCAGTTGGTTAGAGCCCCGGACTCATAATCCGGTCGTCGTAGGTTCGAGCCCTACC
>RFMS01000071.1 GCA_009927575.1 Actinomycetota bacterium | reverse complement strand
CGTTCGATTTCCTTGATAACTCAGTACACGACCCGTCGCATTTCCATTTACGTATTCATAATTGGGATAGGTCGACACTGCACCTAACTCCACCGCATCCGCTGGAACACCACCCTTTTCAAGGTATGACTTCAGTGCGACGATGCCATCTTCTACTTTTGTTACAGACGCTGATTGTGAGGGTGCGGAAGCTTGTGAATTCAAAGTCCATACCGCTTTATCTGCTTTCGCTGTCACTTTTGCACTTCCTGTGACGGTGATGCCATCGCCAGCACGTGTAGCAAAACCACTTCCGACTTTCGCTAAACCAGCGCCGATAGCTGATGCAAGGATTGCGGTTGCTGCGATGATTGTGACAAATAATCTGCGTTCTGTATTCATGCCGCCATCTTATACTTTAATTCTCAAACTTAAATGCTTACTGTGTTCTGAGGATGAAAATCTTCTTCGGACATCGCAACTCTGAATGGTTCCAGCTCTCGATCCCACGGGAGTCCGAGAAGTGAATAGAGTTTCTCTTCTAAGAGAGCTGGCTCTTGATTATGTGAGATTGTTGAGAGGATATGGTTCTCGTGAACCACAATGTCACCTGTTTCATTAATTGTAGAAAAATGCATTTTTAAATTCGGAGTGAATCGATAAAACTCGCCATCACTTCCCAGGCGTGCACTCTGTGTTATTTCAAAACGCAAAAATTCCCAGCCGGCAAGTGCGGTAGCAAGGTGCGATGCCGATCCAATTTTTCCTTGCCATGGAAGATCTAATCGATAACTTCCTGCAACAAGAGGTTGCACTTTCCATTCGCCACGAAAAGGAAAACCAAATACTTCGGAGATTGACCAATCAATATGCGAGCAGAGCGCCTTCGGTGCAGAATGAATCGTGAGGCGACCATGCGAAATCCCAGTAGATGTGGGTGAAAGTACGTTCATGAAAGGCTCCTTCAAGGACGAATCCATCGTTAGATGCGACCTTCCCCAGTCCATCTCGCGGTTTTCGACCACTGAAGCCTTAAAACTTCATCGTGAGCGTAGTGAAAGTGGATTTTTCGGTCAATATGTATCAATTCTCAATGTAGGCTGAGCACTAGTCCAACGCTTATCAGTACCCGCTTGCTAGCAAGACCCGTTTGGGAAGAGCTTAGATCGGTATGAGAACGGAAAGACTGGCGCTCGTGGAATTCGCGGGTGTCCCCCATGTACCGAAGGAAATAGCTCAATGGCAACAGGCACAGTTAAGTGGTTCAACTCTGAAAAGGGTTTTGGTTTCATCGCCGTAGACGGTGGCGGACAAGATGTATTCGTACATTACTCTGCTATTCAAGGCAATGGATACAAGTCCCTTGAAGAAGGTCAGTCAGTTTCATTTGAAGTAGTCCAGGGACCAAAAGGCCCACAGGCTGATCAAGTAACTGCTAACTAATTACCTTAACCGTAATTAAAAAAGCCTCGGAGAAATCCGAGGCTTTTTGCATCTCTCATCTTATTTTCCTACTTTTTTCATTTTTTCAACTTCTGCAACCGGAGATTTATCCGTTCCTGCTTTCCAGGCATTCAAATAATTAAAGGGTGATACTTTTCCACGTCGAACTTTCCAATCGTCAGGGGTTGTTGGCCAAGAAATTCCATAATGAAGATGCGGTGCAATTCCTTTCGCATCACCAGAATTTCCTACTTCGCCAATTTTCTGACCTGTGACAACGCGAACACCTACCGCAATGCCTGGTTCGATTTTCGAAAGATGTGAACCGTAGTATCGAACACCATCATCGCCGATAATCGCTATCGCTAGTCCCCCGCGATCTTGCCCTAAATTCGTCTTACCATTCCAAATATCTTTGCTTGCAACAAAATCAATGACGCCATTTGTCGTTGCTACAACCGTGCAGCCTTTTTTCGCTTGAATGTCCGTAGCGGGATAATCATGATGTGCTCGCACATATTTGACTGCGCAATCCGCAACAGGAAATGCATACAACGGCGCAGCGTGCGCACTTGTCAGCGAGATAAGAAGCAAAAAGATAGAAACGAAGGGAAGTTTTTTCACCCCTCGATTATTGCGCAGACCATCCACCATCTATGGGAATGGCAGCGCCAGTGATGTTATGTGCCGCTTTATGGCATAACCAGAGCGCTAATTCCCCGATATCTGATGTGGCAGACATGCGAAGTGATGGTTGCTTTTCGCTCAATAAATCAGCAACGCCAGCAGCGCGATCGCCATGATGTTTGTCGACGCGAGCTTGTATCTGAGGCTCGATCAAAGTTGTCTCTACCCACCCTGGACAGATTGCATTGATTGTCAGTCCACCATTATTTCGATCACCCACTGATGCATATTCAAGCGCTGCAACTTTTGTTAAACCAACTACGCCATGTTTTGCTGCAACGTACGGTGCTTTGGCAACTGAAGCGACGAGACCATGCACTGATGAAATATTAATTACGCGACCATGACCACGCGCTTTCATATGAGGCAATATCGCACGCATAGTGTCGAAATACGAAGAGAGATTGACGGCGATAATGTCATTCCACTTATCTCGCGGCATCTCTGCTGTTGGAGCAGTGTGCTGAATACCTGCGTTATTCACTAAAATATCAATATCGCCAGATTTCAATAAATCCGCAACTAATTTTTCCGTTGCTTCACTATCCCGTAAATCTGAGACAAATGCTTCAACTTTCGCAGCGCCAGCTGATTTCACTGCCGCAACAGCTTTATCTATTGTTGCCTGATCGCCCAGACCATGAAGAACGAGTGACGCTCCTTCTCTCGCAAAAGCAGTTGCATTCCTAAGCCAATTCCGGAAAGTGACCCAGTAATAAACGCTCGCTTTCCTTCTAATTGTTTACTCATGTGCGCCAGCCTTTCCATTGAAGGTTCCATATACAAGTTCAAAAATCCGATCGGCTCCAGATTGTTCCAACAACATGTCGTAATGGTTGGTGTCATCTAGAGTTACTAAGGAAATCTTTGGATAGTTCTCTAACGCGCTCTTAATAATCGGCTCTGGATACAGCGGTAGTCCTCATTTTGTAGACCTCGAACGGCGCGAATCATCAAGACCTCTCGATCAAGATTTCGAAGCGAATTGACGATGAGGTCATCTCCGAACAAGTCCCGGCTATCTTCAGCGAC
>RFMS01000178.1 GCA_009927575.1 Actinomycetota bacterium | reverse complement strand
CCGCGACTAAAGCGGAATTTTAAAGCGGAATATTGCCGTGGCTACCTCGAAGTTGTGGCGCTTCAGAGATTGCCCGAGCGAGTGCAGAACGAGTAGCAGTAGGTTCAATGATTGCGTCGACAACTCCAATTTCAATAGCGCGCGCAACGCCTCCGGAAATCTTTTCGTGCTCTGCGGCAAGTTCTAACTCCATCGCCTCGCGTTGTTCATCAGGAACATCAGCGAGTAGTCGACGATGCAAGATGCGAATCGCGGCAACAGCTCCCATTACGGCAACTTCTGCAGTTGGCCAGGCGAAAACCTTTGTTGCACCAAGTGATCTCGAATTCATTGCAATATATGCGCCGCCATACGCTTTTCGAGTTACTAGCGTGACTCGTGGAACGACGCATTCACCAAATGCGTGAAGGAGTTTTGCACCACGACGAACGACGCCGTCCCACTCTTGTCCAACGCCAGGTAAGTAACCTGGAACATCAACAAGAACAAGAAGAGGAATTCCAAACGAATCGCACATGCGAACAAATCGCGCAGCTTTCTCAGCAGATGACGAATCAAGACAGCCACCAAGACGGAGCGGATTATTTGCAACAACACCGATAGTTCGTCCGCCAAGTCGCCCAAGTGCAATCACGATGTTCGGTGCCCATTTAGGGAAGAGCTCCTGCATCTCGGAATCTTTATCAAGTACACCTTCGACAAGTGGATGAACATCGTAAGCACGTTTATTAGATTCAGGGAGAAGAGTGGAGAGATCACTTTCCGGAATATCTCTCGCAAATGTTCCTTGATTTCCCAAAAGTGAGGCGAGATTGCGAGTGCGCTCGTACGATTCTTCTTCGGTTTCAGTAACAACGTGAACAACTCCTGATCGTCGCCCATGCGGTTCTGGCCCACCGAGTCTTGCCATATCAACGTTCTCGCCTGTTACTGAACGAACAACATCAGGACCGGTGACGAAAATTCGACCTTCCGGACCGAGAATGACGATGTCAGTTAACGAAGGGCCGTATGCGCCGCCACCTGCGGCTGGTCCAACGACGAGTGAGAGTTGTGGAATTTTCCCGCTCGCCGAAATCATTGCTTGGAAGACTCGACCGAATGCATGAAGTGAGAGCACACCTTCGCGCAATCGAGCGCCACCAGAATGCCAAATTCCAATAATCGGTGTTTCGTTTTTTCGCGCATAGTCGTAGGCAGTACAGATAACACCGGCACCAGCATCGCCCATTGCGCCACCTTGAATGGTTGCATCAGTGCAGAAGACTGTGACCGCAACGCCTTTAATCTTTCCGTGCGCAGCAAGCATTCCCGAGTCATTTTTCTCGGTAATAGCAACGAAAGTGTTGGGATCTAAAAGTTTTTCAATACGAAGTTTTGGATCTCGCTGATCGATTGTCTCCATAAAAATATTTTCCTTCTTAAGATTTAGCTTCGTACGATTTAAATGCGAGAACAACGTTATGTCCACCAAAGCCAAATGAATCGTTGAGTGCAGCAATCGGACCGTCAGGAAGTTTTCTCGCTACATCGCGGACGACATCAATGGTGACTGCAGGATCAAGGTCGTCAATATTTATAGATGGGGGAGCGATGCGATGATAAAGCGCGAGGACAACGAAGATACTTTCAATTGCGCCAGCGCCACCAAGAAGGTGACCAGTCATTGATTTGGTTGCAGATACTGCAACATGTGAAGCATCGCCACCGAGTGCTTTTTGAAGTGCATTGCTTCTGCAACATCTCCCGCAGGAGTTGACGTTGCATGAGCATTGAGATGAACAATGTCGCGAGGCGTTAGTCCGGCATCGGCAAGTGCAATCGCAATTGCACGCGTTACCCCCGAACCTTCCGGATCTGGTGCAGCGATGTGATAACCATCAGATGTAAGACCTTGTCCAGCAATTTCGGCATAGATTTTTGCGCCACGTGCCTTAGCGTGTTCATATTCTTCAAGTACGAGAACTCCGCCACCTTCACCTAAAACAAAACCATCGCGATTGAGATCGTATGGGCGCGATGCTTTCTCTGGCGCATCATTACGCGTAGAAAGCGCTTTCATTGATGCAAAACCGGCCATAGGAAGCGCATGAATCGCTGCCTCAACGCCACCGGCAACAATGATGTCTGCGCGATTAGTGCGAATCATTTCGAGTGCATATCCGACTGCTTCAGCGCCAGATGCGCATGCGCTCACTGGCGTATGTACTCCAGCGCGTGCGCCAAGTTCCAAACCAACGTTTGCAGCAGGACCATTTGGCATCAACATCGGAACTGTGTGCGGGCTTACAAGTCGTGCACCTTTAGTTTTTAACGTGTCATATGAGTCAAGAAGCGTGATGACGCCACCGATTCCTGATGCAATAACAACGCCAAGTCGTTCTTTTGCAATCTCAGGTGCGCCAGCATCTTTCCACGCCTCACGTGATGCAATGAGTGCGAATTGTTCAGATCGATCTAGTCGTCGCATCTCTACGCGATCCATCACTTCACTTGGCTCAACCGCTACTGGCGCACCAATAGCGACATTGAGCTGTGACGTAATTTCTTCTGGCAAGGTGCGAACACCACTCTTACCAGCGATGAGATGTGCCCACGTTGTTGGGACATCACCACCAAGTGGAGTCGTTGCACCGAGCCCGGTGACAACTACGCGACGACGGCTCATGAGATCTTTTTAGACTGTACTACTTAGCCTGGGAGACGATGAAATTCACTGCATCGCCAACAGTCTTGAGTTCAGTTACTTGCTCATCAGGAATTTTCACTCCGAAGCGCTCTTCTGCAGCGACGACAACTTCTACCATGCTGAGAGAATCAACATCGAGGTCATCAGTGAAGTTCTTTCCCATTTCGATTGATGCTGCAGGAATTCCAGCAACTTCTTCAACGATCTCTTTGATTCCTGCAAGTACTGCATCGTGTGTCAGTGCCATTGTTCTTCTTTCTCTTTTCTCTCGTTTTTCTCTCTGCGTTTGAGTTTCTGTCGTTACTACTTTGGCGCTTGAGGAAGTTCTATCGCTTGTGCGGCGTAGACCAACCCAGCTCCAAAACCAATGATGAGTGCTGATTTTCCATGTAAATCGGGTCTTTCTGCGAGAAGCGCGTCCATGGCAATGGGCACAGATGCTGCAGAGGTATTACCGGATACGCGTACATCGCGCGCGATTGCAACGCTCTCGGGAAGTTTCATCGATTTCGCCATCGCATCAATGATGCGCATATTTGCTTGATGAGGAATGAAGGCGGCGAGGGTTTCTGGAGTAAGGCCTGCAACGTCTAGCGCTTTAAGTGCAACCGGCGCCATTTGATAAACCGCCCAACGAAATACTGTCTGACCTTGCATCGAAATATCTGGCCACCCAACAGAGCCTGGCGCTTTCAAATCAATCCATGATGGCGTCATTAAAATTGCATCGCGAGATTCTGCATCCGAACCCCAAATCATCGGACCAATACCAGCGCTCTCAGATTTTCCAATCACAACTGCGCCAGCGCCATCAGCAAAGATAAATGCAGTTCCTCGATCATCGGGATCTGTGAAATCAGAAAGTTTCTCCACCCCAACAACTAAAACGTTAGTCGCAGTACCGCTTCGAATGAGATCTGCTGCCATGCCAACGCCATAACAAAATCCTGCGCACGCTGCCGAGATATCAAAAGCGGCTGCTTTTGGATTTCCCAATTTCATAATGAGTTCGGTCGCTGCGCTTGGAGTTTGGAAAGGATAGGTAATCGTTGCGACGATAACGGCATCAATATCTGAAACTGAAAGCCCGGAACGCGAAATTGCTTGTTTACTCGCTGCTAGTGCCATTGAAATTACTGATTCATCTGGCCCAGCAAAGCGACGAGACTCAATGCCTGATCGTTCGCGAATCCACTCATCTGAAGAATCGATTCGATCGACAATCTCTGAGTTGGGAATTATTCGCGAAGGCCGATACGCACCGACGCTAAGAATCCGCGAATGCGAATTTGGAGTAGTAAAAGTCAACGCCATTAGTGCTGGCCTTTGGGATGAAGTCGAAGGAGTGGTTGACCTGGCGCGACTGGATCGTTCTCTTCTGCAAGAAATTCAATGACAGTACCGCCATGTTCTGCAATAAGTTCAACGCTTTCGCGTCGATTTTCGACAACGCCGACAACGGCACCAGGTTTGAGTTGTGCGCCGAGTTCAATTCCAGTGTGTTTAAAAGTTCCACTCAATGGCGCAACGACCAAGCGCCAAGTAGGTTGGTTATCGAGAGCACTTGGAGTGCCATGACGAGCAACAAGATCAAGTGCCGCAGGAATATCTTCCGGAGTTTTTAATTCAAGCGTCTCCACGCCAGGCATTGCGCGTTTAATTAAACCAACAAGTGTTCCAGCAGGTGGCACTTCAATAACTGCAGTTACTCCTAGGTCGACCATTGTCTCCATACAGAGATCCCAGCGAACTGGATTAGAAATCTGTCCAACAATTCGCTCTAATACTTCTCGTCCATGATGAACGACCGCACCATCTTTATTTGAAAGTAAACGAGTACGTGGATCTCGAACTGTGACCGATCGAGATAACATTGCAAGACGTTCTACCGCTGATGACATGTAGTGGGTATGAAATGCGCCGGCAACAGAGAGAGCTCGAACGCGCGATCCTTCTGGAGCGCTAGCAGCTAATTGTTCAAGTGCTGCAAGATCACCTGCGGCAACAATCTGTCCTGCGCCATTTTCGTTGGCAGCAGTAAGTCCAAGTTTTTCAATCGCAGCAATGACGCCATCGCGTTCGCCACCTAATACCGCAGACATTCCTGTCGCAGCGCGCGCAGAGGCTTCTGCCATCGCTTTGCCACGTTCGCGAACTAACACCATTGCGCTTTCGGCGGTAATAGCGCGGGCACCGGCAGCAGCGGTTAATTCACCAACCGAATGCCCAGCAGTAACTGCGACTTTATTAAAAGCATCAGAAGGGTGCGGGAAGATTGACAGTGCGCCGACAAGACCTGCCGCGACAATTAAGGGTTGAGCATTTTCGGTCTCTTTAATCTCTTCGGCATCGGCAACGGTTCCAAGTCGGATCAGATCGATATCTGCCACGGCCGACCACCACGCGAGTAGCTCGCGAACTTTGGGAATTTCCACCCATGGAGCGAGAAAACCTGGGGTCTGAGAGCCTTGACCTGGCGCGACGATTGCTAGCACTGGGGAATTTTAGGGCGCACATCTCAGTACTACCGAGTACTCGCATGTGATGTGAGTCGAAACTGATCAGTAACATAGCGATGTGAAAATCGCGATCTGTGTAAAGCAAGTTCCGGATTCTTGGGCTGAGAAGAAAATGGTCAACGGCTTACTTGATAGAGCTGGTGTCGACGCTGTTCTTAACGATCTTGATGAATATGCGATTGAAGAAGCGCTACGAATTGTTGAGCCGCTCAATGAAGGTTTAGAAACACCTCAACATACGATCACCCTGATTTCCATGGGACCTGATCGTGCAACAGAAGCGCTACGTAAAGGCTTATCAATGGGCGCTGATGATGCGATTTTGATTTCTGATCCATCACTTGCTGGTTCAGATGCGCTTGCAACATCGAAAGTTCTCGCCGAAGTAATCAAGAGCGGCGGCTTTGATTTAGTTTTCTGTGGCACCGAATCGACAGATGCACGCATGAGCGTAATTCCTGCGATGTTGGCTGAACGTTTAGGCTGGGCACAATTAAGTTTTGCTGGTTCTGTCACAGTTGATCCGGCCTCTTCTCGAGTTGAGATTGCACGAATGACCGATGCTGGCGTAGAAACAATGAGCGCAAATTTTCCTGCTGTGGTCAGTGTGATCGAAAAAATTAACGAACCACGGTATCCATCGTTTAAAGGAATTATGGCGGCAAAGAAAAAACCGATTGAAACAAAAACTGTTGGCGATCTAGGACTTTCTGATGTAGGACTTGCATCGGCATGGAGCGTTGTTGATGACGCAACTGCTCGACCACCGCGCGCAAAGGGAATTAAAGTTGAAGATGCCGGCGATGGTGGAACCAAACTTGTGGAGTTCCTGGCTGAAAAGAGGTTGGTATGAGTTCTGTACTTATTCTCGTTGATTATGCAGATGGAAAAGTTGCTAAGACTGCTGGTGAACTTGCGACGTTAGCTAAGCGAGTTGGTTCGGTCAGTGCACTTCTTCTCTGCAAGGCAGGCGAAAGTGGCCCGCTTATTGAGCAACTTAAAAGTGCTCCAATAGATAGCGTCATTGTTGGCGAGAGCGATCTCTTTGCAACTCATGGCATCGCAGCGCTGGCTGAAGTAACCGCCAACGTTATGTCCGAGAAATCTCCGCAAGCCTTGCTCATCTCATCGAGTGCACGTGGCAAAGAAATTGCTGCTCGCGTCGCGGTACGCACAAATAGCGGACTTATTACCGATGCGATTGATTTCTCCAATTCAATGATTGCCACACAATCAGTATTTGGCGGGTCATTCACCGTTCATTCACGAGTCTCACACGGAACACCGATTGTTACAGTTCGACCAAGTGCGGTCGAAGCTGAAGCGGTTACAAGTTCACCAAGCGTTGAAAACATTTCTATTTCACTAAGTCCAACCTCTCAACTCACAACAATTACCAGCGTTCAACCTGCGGTCAAAGGTGGACGTCCAGAGTTAACTGAAGCAAAGATTGTTGTCTCAGGTGGTCGAGGAACGAATGGTGATTTCGCACCGATTGAAGCATTTGCGGATTCACTTGGTGGCGCAGTCGGTGCTTCTCGCGCTGCGACTGATGCAGGGTGGTATCCACATACACATCAAGTCGGTCAAACTGGTAAAACTGTAAGCCCACAGTTATATATCGCCTGCGGAATTTCTGGTGCGATTCAACATCGCGCAGGCATGCAGACAAGTAAAACAATTGTTGCGATTAATAAAGATCCTGAAGCGCCAATCTTTGACTTAGCAGACTTTGGAGTTGTTGGTGATCTCTTTGCAGTTGTTCCGCAAGCACAAGCTGCGGTAGCTGCAAAGAAACAAAGTTAAGCAATATTTCATGCAGCGGGTATATCTCGATCACGCAGCAACAACACCGATGGTCGCCGAAGCGATCTCAGCGCTTGTCGACCAATCAGCCAAACTTGGTAACCCATCGAGCCTGCACACGTCCGGTAGGGAAGTGAGAAAAGATGTGGAAGAGGCGCGCGAAGCGATAGCGAAATTTGCCGAATGCGCACCGAGTGAAATTATCTTCACGGGCTCTGGCACTGAAGCAAATAACGCAGCAATTAAAGGGTTATTTTGGAGCGCTCGAGAAAGTAATCCGAAGCGAAAAGTTATTGTGACATCACCATTTGAACATCACGCTGTAATGGATCCGATTGATTGGCTTGCAGTTCACGAAGGCGCTGAAGTGGTTCATGTTGGAGTTTCTTCAGATGGTGTCGTTGATCTGGACGATGTAAAGAGAATTATTGAAGCTCGCGCCGATGAGATAGCGCTGATCTCCATCATGCACTCAAATAATGAAATAGGAACGGTTCAACCGATCTCAGAGATTGTCCAGATCGCTTCTGAAAAGCAGATCGCCGTTCACTCGGATGCAGTTCAAAGTTTTGGCAAAGTCGAGTTTTCGTTTAAAAATTTAGGTTTAACTGCCGCAACACTCAGCGCACATAAGATTGGTGGCCCACTTGGAATTGGAATTTTGATTCTCAAACGTGGCTTGGAAATCACTCCGGTACTCCATGGTGGCGGACAAGAGCGCGATATTCGAAGTGGCACTCTTAATGCTCCGGCAATCGTGAGTTTTGCAGCGGCTGTGAAAAAAGTTCATTCGGAATTTCTCGAGCGAAACAACCGCGTCCGACATCTGAAAGAATCATTAAAAGCGACATTGAATGAGAAAGTTTCTGATATCCGTTTTAATGGGCGAAGTGAGAATTCATTACCTGGAATCCTTAATGTCACTTTTCCTGGCGCACCAGGTGATGCGCTCCTTCTACTCTTAGATGCTGAAAATATCTCCACATCAACCGGATCAGCCTGTAGCGCAGGGGTCGCGCAACCAAGCCATGTCCTCCTTTCACTCGGACTGAGCGAGCGCGATGCAAAGTCTTCACTTCGTTTCTCTTTGGGACACACCAGTACTGACAGTGATGTGGCATATCTTGGTTCGGTGATTGGCAAAGTTGTTGAGCGGGCTCGAGCAGCGGGGCTGAAGTAATGAAGTTAATTGCGGCGATGAGTGGCGGCGTTGATTCTGCTGTTGCGGCTGCGCGCGCAAAAGAAGCGGGCCATGATGTGATCGGCGTTCACTTAGCGCTCTCCAAGAATCCGCAGAAATATCGCTCAGGTGCGCGTGGATGTTGCACTGTAGAAGATTCACATGATGCGCGACGAGCAGCAGATGTCATCGGCATTCCGTTTTATATCTGGGATATGTCAGATGAGTTTCACTCCAATGTCGTGGAGAACTTCCTAGCCGAATACGCTCGCGGCAATACTCCTAATCCATGTCTTCGTTGCAATGAGAAGATTAAATTTGAAGCAGTACTTGATCGTGCACAAGCGATGGGATTTGATGGCGTTGTTACCGGACATTATGCACAGACTCGCGAGAGCAAAGATGGAAAACTTCTTTATCGAGCAGTAGATCCCGCAAAAGATCAGTCGTACGTTCTCGCTGTTCTCAATCGGGACCAGGTGCAAGGGGCTTACTTTCCATTAGGCGATACCGTCAAAGATGACGTTCGATTAGAAGCAGATCGTCGTGGGCTTTCTGTGGCGAATAAACCTGATAGCCACGATATCTGTTTTGTTCCATCTGGAAATAATGCGAGTTGGTTACGCGAAAGATTGGGAAGTACCGCCGGCGATATCGTTGATGAGTCTGGAAATAAATTAGGTGAACATCAAGGTGCATATACCTACACCGTTGGCCAGCGAAAAGGTTTAGGAATTACGACGCCTACCGCAAGTGGTGAGCCTCGTTATGTTCTTCGAATTGAACCAGTCACAAATACCGTTGTTGTTGGCGAACATAATTCGCTCGCTGTTCATGACGTCACAGGGGAGCGGCCGATTTGGTGTGGACCTGCACCTGAAATCGCGCACAGCTACGAAGGATTTCTCCAAGTCCGCGCACATGGCCAACCACTTCACTGCACTTATTCATGGGATGGAACGGAAGTGAAAGCTCAGTTACTCGACCCACTCTTTGGTCTGGCAGCAGGGCAGGCGATGGTGATGTATGACGGAGATCGAGTAGTTGGCTCAGCAACCGTAAAGAGCACGTCATGAGTTCGCACTCTGATATTCGCCAACAGATGGCGCTATTAGCTGAAGAAATTAGGGATCATCAATTCAAATATTACGTGCTTGATAAACCAACGATTACTGATGCCGAGTTTGATGTTCTTTGGAAGAAATTGCTTTCGCTTGAAAGCAAACATCCAGAGCTCAAGGATGCTAATTCGCCGACGCTTGAAGTAGGGGGAGGATTCGCTACACACTTCCAGCAACGAGATCACATCGAAAAGATGATGAGCCTAGATAACGTCTTTGATGACGAAGAGTTAACTGCATGGTTTGAACGAGTTGCGAAAGAATCAAAGAAAAATTCCTGGCTCTGTGAAGTAAAAGTTGACGGGTTAGCGATCAACTTGCTCTATGAAAAAGGAAAACTTGTAAGCGCACTAACCGAGGTAACGGCACTACGGGCGAAGATGTCACGCTCAACATTAAGACAATTAAGTCAGTACCCATGAGCTTTCTGGAAAAAAAATTCCCGATCTCATTGAGGTGCGAGGGGAAGTGTTCTTTCCTGTCCAAGCATTTGATGAACTTAATGAATCGCTTGAAGAGTCAGGTAAACAACGTTTTGCAAATCCACGTAATGCGGCGGCCGGATCACTTCGCCAAAAAGATCCACGAATTACTGCCTCACGTCCACTTGATGTCGTTGTGCATGGCGTTGGCGCGGTACGTGGCGCTGAGTTTGAGTCCCAGAGTGATGCGTATGAAGCACTCAAAGCATGGGGGCTACCAACCAGCACAAAATATAAAGTTGTAACAAATGAAAAAGGTGTTCGAGAATTTATTCAGTACTACTTAGATCACCGTCACGATGTTGAACACGAAATTGATGGCATCGTCATTAAAGTAAATGAGCGTTCTGCGCAATCTGCACTCGGCTTTACTTCGCGCGCACCTAAATGGGCGATTGCCTATAAATACCCACCCGAAGAAGTGACAACGAAACTACTCGATATCAAAGTAAGCGTTGGACGTACCGGACGAGTTACGCCATTTGGCTTTATGGAGCCGGTTCGCGTTGCAGGTTCAACGGTAACGAACGCTACGTTGCATAACGCGCAAGAAGTAGAACGTAAAGGAATCTTGATTGGAGATATCGTTCTCTTGCGAAAAGCGGGCGATGTCATTCCAGAAATTTTGGGGCCAGTTATTGAAAAGCGAACTGGAAAAGAACGCCCTTTTGTCATGCCAACACAATGTCCAGATTGCGGAAGTAAATTACGAGCAATCTCTGAAGGTGACGTCGATATTCGATGCCCCAACGCTCAAACCTGTCCAGCACAACTTCGAGAGCGTCTGTATTACATCGGTTCTCGTTCAGCTCTTGATATTGATGTCCTTGGATATGAAGCGGCGTCAGCACTTCTCGAGGACAAAATCATCAACGATGAATCAGATCTCTTTTCACTTTCAGAGAAATCATTAGGTAGATCTCAATTCTTTCTCAAGAAAGATGGCACGCTCGGTGCGAATGCGGAGAAATTTCTCGCAGCACTTGAAAGTGCAAAGTCGCGGCCGTTGTGGCGTGTATTAGTTGCGCTCTCAATTCGCCATGTTGGCCCGACTGCAGCGCAAACGTTGGCACAACGTTTTGGTTCACTGGAAAAAATTGCGAAGGCATCGAGAGAAGATCTCTCAAACGTTGATGGCGTCGGTGAGGTCATCGCCGATTCAATAAAAGAGTGGTTTGCTGAAAATTGGCATCAAGCAATTGTGAAGAAATGGGCGAGCGCTGGCGTTGCGATGGAAGTTGTTGAAAGTGAACGATCACCACAAACGCTTGCCGGCCTTTCAATTGTCGTCACCGGCGGACTGGTTAATTTTTCGCGCGATGGAATCTCTGAAGTGATTGCTGCACATGGCGGTAAGGCGAGCTCGTCGGTTTCGAAGAAAACAGATTATGTTCTCGTAGGAGAGGCTCCAGGGTCTAAATTGCAGAAAGCGCAAGAATTGGGAGTGCGCGTGATTGATGAAACCCAATTCCAGCGCTTACTTAAAGGTGAATCGATCTAACTAACCCGATACGATTACCGCATGCATAAATATCTTCTCTCGAAGTTCGCCGGTGAAGCGGTACGTGAACTTCCAGCCTCACCAGTTTCTTCGGCGTTCTCGCCTTTGCGGTTCTCTCACTCTTGCTCTATCTCGTCGTGAGACTTGACCGCGATTAATAATTTCGCAGTATTCGGTGGAACCTTTGACCCGATACATCGAGGTCATCTCCATCTCATTTCTACCATCGTTGAAAAAACAATCATTAACGCAAGAACATTTGATGAACTACTTGTAATTCCCTCAGGTGAGCCATGGATGCGTGAAGTGCCAGTTGCGTCGAAAGAAGATCGTCTTGAGATGGTTGAGTTAGCGATTTCCGAGTTGCCACATGAGATTTCAGAACATATTCGAGTCAGCGATATTGAAATTGCACGAACTGGCCCCACGTATGCAATTGATACCGTTTTAGATTTGCAAGCTGATCTTGATGCGAAGTGGACAATGATCATCGGCAGTGATGTCTTGGCATCGCTACCGAAATGGCGCTCTTTTGATGAGCTTGCGCGATTAGTTGATTTTCTGGTCGTAAAACGTCCTGGCTCTACCATTGAAAGATTCCTGAAGTAAGAGCGACAAC
>RFMS01000103.1 GCA_009927575.1 Actinomycetota bacterium | reverse complement strand
GCGCTACCCATCTCCGCTGCATGATCTGCGTAATTTTTTCCTACGCAGACAACTTTGCTTCGCGGAATTACTGGTGCAAGAAGCCTTACATCAGAAAGTGGGATGGTGGTATCGAGTAGATGAATGCCTGCATAGAGCGGATCGCTAGCAATTGCGCGGATAGTGGTTTCGTTTTCAAGTACCCCAAAATGAGGATCACTTCCCAAAGGTGAGCCAGAAGGTGGTGCAAAACGCACAATACGCATTACGCGATTCTATTACAGATCTTTTACAGAGATTCTCGGATTACTTCTGCGCTTTCATTACGAGTAACAAGCACTGTACCGATTCGGTGTCTTCGACCAACAATTCGCTCTGCCGTAATTTGCCAACCATGGAGTGTGACGGTACTTCCTGGAATTGGAACTCGTCCAAGAATCTTGGCCATATATCCACCGACAGTATCGACATCTTCTCGTTCTTCATCTGTGAGCTCACACGATAAATGTTCTGCTAAATCTTCAAGGTGTAGTCGGGCCGATACGCGAGCAGTATTGTCATCAACCCATTGAATTTCATCGGCGTCATCGTCATATTCATCAGCGATTTCACCAACGATCTCTTCCAAAATATCTTCGATCGTGATGAGTCCGGCAGTTCCACCATATTCATCGACGACGATCGCAAGATGTATTTGATCTCGCTGCATCTCTTTAAGTAGTTCTGCCGCTGATTTAGTCTCTGGTACGAACGTCGCTTGCCGAAGATGTTCATCGACTCGTTCATTCTGTTCCGCTTCTCGATATTCATGGCTTCGCATCGCTAGGTCTTTGACATATGCGATGCCGATGATCGAATCAAGATTCTCATCAATAACCGGAATTCTGCTAAAGCCAGATCGAAGCGCTAACGAGAGCGCTTGCCGAAGCGTTTTACTCCGTTCAATCCAGACCATTTCTGTTCGCGGCACCATTAATTCCCGAACCAATGTTTCGCCGAGTTCGAAGACAGAATGGATCATCTCGTGTTCTGACTCTTCTACTAGGCCACTTTCGTGTGCTTGATCGACTAAATCTCGTAACTCTTCTTCGTTGGCAAACGGTCCAGATTTAAATCCCTTGCCAGGAGTGATGGCATTTCCAATTGCGATGAGAAGGCTTGTTAGTGGCCCCAAGATTGTTGCCAGGATTCGCGCGCAGATCGTCGCTGGCACAATCCATTGCGCGGAATTTTGTTTAGCAAGAGTTCTTGGACCAACTCCAACAACAACATATGAAAGGACCAACATCACCAAGATGGCGATGCTCAGAGCTAACGCATGATTGTCATATGTATTGAAAAGCGATTGTGCAACAAGGACTGTTGCGGTGAGTTCGCAACCTTTTCTTACAAAGAGTAGGACATTGAGATAACGGGCTGGTTCTGTCACCACGCTCTTTATACGGAGCGCGCGAGCACTATTTTTTTCTCCAATCATGTCGATAGCAACGCGGGAAATGGAATTAATTGCGGATTCACTTCCTGCAAGAAAGCCTGAGAAGAGAAGAAGCAGTGCGACTTCCACGAAATTTAGAAAATTCATTGCACTCGATTCATTTCGAACGCCACTGAGATAAGAGTTTCTCTTGCAAGCCAAACATTTCGCGCTCATCATCAGGATTTGCATGATCAAATCCCAATAAATGAAGAACTCCGTGTGTAGTGAGAAGTTCGAGTTCAGCCTGCGGTGTATGTCCAGCAGTTGTTGCTTGCGCTGCTGCAACGCTTGGGCAGAGCACGATATCTCCAATAAGAGCGGGACCAGACGCCGCTGAATTCGGTTTTACTTCATCCATCGGAAATGAGAGAACATCGGTAGGACCTGGTTCATCCATCCATTGCATGTGGAGAGAACTCATCTCATCTTCATCGACGAGTGAGATGGAAAGTTCAGAATCAGGATGTACTCCCATGTGAGAGATGCAAAATCGAGTGAGCGAGAGCAACGCGCTCTCGTCACAGTGAAAAGTCGTGAGATTAGTTATTTCGATGGACATGTCGCACCGTTGTACGAGCTCCACGATCTGCATCCCATGATGCGTACGCATCAACAATGTGGCTGACGAGTCGATGGCGAACCACATCTTCAGAATTCAATTCCATAAATGCAATGTCATCTACGCCATCAAGAATTCCATTCACTATTCGTAGCCCTGATTGCACATTTCCTGGCAGATCGACTTGGGTGATATCGCCGGTGATGACCATTTTTGAGCCAAAACCAAGTCTCGTGAGGAACATCTTCATCTGTTCTGGTGACGTATTTTGCGCTTCATCCAAAATGATAAATGAATCATTAAGAGTTCTTCCTCGCATATACGCAAGCGGTGCCACCTCAATCGTTCCAGCCGACATCAAACGTGGAATCGCATCTGGATCAACCATGTCATGGAGCGCATCAAAGAGTGGTCGAAGATATGGATCAATCTTTTCGTGAAGTGTTCCAGGGAGAAAACCCAATCGTTCGCCGGCTTCGACTGCAGGTCGAGTCAAGATAATTCGATTGACCTGCTTTGCCTGCAACGCTTGAACCGCTTTTGCCATTGCAAGATAAGTTTTTCCAGTTCCTGCCGGGCCGATTCCAAACGTAATGGTGTTCTGATCGATTGCTTCGACGTATCGCTTTTGATTCGCAGTCTTTGGCCGAATGGTTTTGCCGCGATTACTTAAAATATTAAGTGAGAGAACTTCGGCGGGATGATCGCCTGTGCCATTCACCATCATCGTGATGGATCGCCGAACTGAATCATCAGTAAGATCTTGTCCGCCTCGAATTACTGCGAGAAGCTCGTTAACGAGAGATCGAAACGTCTGAATCTCGCTCTCTTCGCCGCGAACAATAAATTCATTGCCGCGCACTGTGATTGTGAGGTGCGCGAATGCTTTCTCAAATTGGCGAAGATATGAATCCGCCGGCCCCGTGATTGCAACCATAGGTATGGCGCTTGGGACTGAAATAACAACCTTATCCATTGATTCGCTTATCCATTGATTTCGAATTCACTTAGCCGGGAGGCCACGATAAAGATCGACCACCTAAAAGGTGAAGATGTGCATGAAATACGCTCTGCCCTGCTTCTGCGCCGGTGTTGAAAACTGTTCGATAGCCACTCAGCCCACGCGATTCAGCGATCTCTCCTGCTAATTGAAAAAGATCTGCGATGGAATCAGGTTGTTCATATGCGAGCTCCGCTGCATTTTGAAAATGAACTTTCGGAACAATCAATACATGCGTGGGTGCTTGTGGCGAAATATCGTTGAATGCAACAGAGAGTTCGCTTTCAGCCACAATATCGGCAGGAATCTCTAACGCCACGATTTTGCAGAAGAGGCAACCCATCACCACAGTCTAAGTCCTGTCTGAACAGCAGCAAGTGCAGCTACTCCCGCATGTGCAGCGCGAAAAATCGGTTCACCCATTCGAACTGCGATAGCGCCACGCGAGCAGAACTCGGTCAATTCACTCTCCGTGATTCCGCCTTCTGGGCCAATGATGAGAGCAATATGCGAGATTGAATCCCGCGAAAAACTCATGACAACTTCAGAGAGTGACTGCGTCGTTGACTCATGAAAAACTAAAATGTGGTCAGCGTTGCTAATCGCAGCCATAACATCGCGTGAAGACGCTCGATCTGATACGTGCGGAATAACTACTCGACGCGATTGTTTACTCGCTTCTCGGACAGCAAGTTTCCATTTCGCGCCACTATCGCTCTGCCATTGCGCAATCGATCGATCAGCCTGCCACGGAATAATCTGGGAAACGCCACCTTCCGTTAATAATTCCAACGTCTCTTTTACTCGATCGTTCTTTGGAAGGGCTTGCACAACTGTGAGTCGTGTGCGCGCTGGTGACACTTCACCATAACTTTTGATTTCGCATGTTAATTCGCTTTTTCCAACTGAAATAACTTCTGCTTCAGCATACGCACTACGCCATCGCAGATTCGAATGCGCTCACCTACTGTGGTTCGAAGAACTTTGACTGCGTGGTGGCCATCGTCGCCATCAATAACTACCTGACCACTTCGTGGGAGGTGTTCAACGAAAAATTGGTTCAACATTAGCCGCGGAAAGCATCGCGGAATTTGCTAAATAGCCCGCCATCTTTCTTGCTCGCCACTTCGCCACCCAGTTTGCTCTCGCCTCGATCTTCTGCGAGCGCTCGTAACAACTCTTCCTGTTTCTTCGTGAGACGCGTTGGAGTCGTTACAGAGATATGCGCGAAGAGATCACCGCGACCATTGCCGCGCAATCTCGTCATACCTTTACCTTTGACTGGAATAACAGCACCGCTTTGGGTTCCAGGTTTCACTTCCAGCGATACATCACCGTCAAGTGTCTTAACCGTGACTTCTGTTCCTAGTGCGGCACTTACCATCGGAACCGATACTGAGATGTGGAGATCGTTTCCTTCTCGAACTAAATAATCATGTTCTTCAACAATTATCTCCACATAAAGATCGCCAGCTGGTCCACCGCCTGGTCCAATTTCACCTTCACCTGACATCTGGATTCGATTTCCGGTTTCAACTCCGGCAGGAATTTTTACATCGAGAGTTCGGCGAGAACGCACGCGACCATCGCCTGCACATTCAGGACATGGTGAGGTAATTCGTGTGCCAAAACCTTGGCAACTATTACATGGCCGACTTGTCATAACTTGGCCGATGAATGATCGAGTAACTTGTTGAGTTTCACCGCGTCCATTACAGATCGAACAAGTTGTTGGTTTACTTCCATCAGCACAGCCATTCCCATGGCATTGTGTGCAGAGGATTGCGGTTTCAACATTTAACTCTCGATCTGTACCAAAACATGCTTCGGCAAGATCAATGCTGACTCGAATTAGAGCATCTTGACCTGCGCGCATACGAGGACGTGGTCCACGCGATGATGCACCGCCACCAAAGAATGCATCCATGATGTCGCCAAAACCAAAACCGCCTTGGAATCCCCCACCATTAAAACCATTGCCACCTAAATCGTAGTTCTGTCGTTTCTGCGGATCGCTGAGTACTTCATACGCAGCGGTAATCTCTTTAAATCGATCTTGCACTTTGGGATCAGGGTTCACATCGGGATGGAGTTCGCGAGCTAACTTGCGATATGCCTTTTTGATTTCATCCGCTGATGCGTCGCGGCTAACTCCTAGCGCTTCGTAGAGATCCATAGATTTTCGCGCGCTCTACTTCTCACCGAGAAATCGGCTGACATACCGTGCGACGGCACTCACTGCAGACATAGAGTTTGAATAATCCATCCGCTTCTTTCCAATAACTCCGACTGCGCCTGAACCATATTCGCTTGAGCCATAGCTCATTGAAATAGTAGATGCGCTCTTAAGATGGAGATCGTTCTGCTCATCTCCAATGCGAACTTTTACCGAATCGCCTGCTTCATTGAGAAGTTTGAGGAGTACTACTTGCTCTTCAAGAGCTTCGAGTATTGGTTCGATTTCCGTGAGATTTTCATGGCTGGTTCGAACTAATTGCGCAGTACCTGCTACTGCAATCTTTGATTTCTCAACTGGTTGCGCTGTCTCTGTCGGATATTGGATAACTGCTACTTGGCGAGTAAGTTGCGAGAGTAAACGCACTGTTCGCATCATCAGATCATCAAGGTTATCTGCGCCATCAAGGAATGTTTCGATTGCTCGGCGTTCTGGATTAGATAATGGTTTAACAGTTGCCAACTTATCTACGAAGAGTCGATAACCGCGATCGGTTGGAATTCGTCCTGCGCTGGTGTGCGGTTGGGTAATGAAACCTGCATCCTCTAAAAGCGCCATCTCATTGCGAATCGTCGCGGGCGAAATTCCTAGCCCATGTCGTTGTGAAATTGCCTTCGAACCCACCGGTTCTTCAGTCGCTACATACTCCTCGACAATTGCGCGCAAGATATCGAGTTGGCGGCTTTCCATAACTCCCGATTCTACTTTTCCCATTGTCAGCCTGCTACACGAGCAATTCTCGAACGATTCGGTCGGCAATTAATCGCCCTGATTGCGTGAGAACAAGCGCTCCACGCTCCCATTTTTCGAGATCAAGATGCTCACTCCCCACATATTTTTCGGCGGCAACGCATTGTTCTTCAGAGAGATTTTTTAACGCAATTCCCGCTTTCATCCGAATTGCCAGCATCAAATTTTCTGTTCTTTGGTTATCGAGTGAAAGTTCTTCACGCTCTTGAATAGGTGTTTCATTCGCAGTGATTTTTGCTCGATACGTATTGGGGTGTTTTACATTCCACCATCGTGAATTCTCAATATGTGAATGCGCTCCAGGTCCTAGTCCCCACCATTCGCTGTTCTGCCAATAAGCGATGTTGTGGCGACATTCGCCACCTGGTCGTGCCCAATTACTCAATTCATACCAAGTAAAACCTGCTTGGCTAAATGAATCATCTGCCATGCGATATTTCTCGGCAGTTTCATCATCATCTGGCATCGTGATTTCGCCTGAATTCACTTGTCGCGCCAATTTCGTTCCTTGTTCAACGATTAACGCATAAGCGCTGATGTGATCGATCGGAAGTGCGAGCGCGGCATCAATTGAAACTTGCCAATCATTTAATGATTCGCCTGGTGTGCCGTAAATAAGGTCGACGCTAATGTGATCAAAACCCACTTCTTTTGCCCACTGCGTTGCTGAAACTAAATTCTCACTTCGATGTGTTCGATCGAGAACTTTAAGTACATGAGGTACAGCAGATTGCATTCCGAAGGAGATTCGATTAATTCCACCGGCGCGAAGTGTTGCTAATGATTCTTTCGTTACCGAATCTGGATTCGCCTCTACTGTTACTTCGCAACGGCGCTCCAGTGAAAATCGGCCACTTATTGCATCAACTATCCGCAGTAAATCTCGCGCGGGAAGTAGCGTCGGC
>RFMS01000125.1 GCA_009927575.1 Actinomycetota bacterium | reverse complement strand
GTGCCACCGCCAAAAAAGATGGTGGGAACGCTTGCTTTACCTACAGTCCGACGAGCAAGTTCAATCTCTTGGATAACGAGGTCGATATAACCATTTGCGACGGTTTGAACACCTGCAGAATCGTTATTCGTCGAACTTTGAGAGAGAAGATCGGTAGGCGTATAGGTGTTGAAGTCGCAGTACCCACAACGCTTGACGCAGTATGGAATATGTACATAAAACGAGAGCCGTCGGCTCATTTCAGTACTCGCTACTTCTTGCTTTTAGCTTTATCGGCATCGTCATTTGTGGCCAACGCGGCGATAAATGCTTCTTGTGGAACTTCGACTCGGCCCACCATCTTCATGCGCTTCTTTCCTTCTTTCTGCTTCTCAAGAAGTTTGCGCTTTCGAGTGATATCGCCACCGTAACATTTTGCGAGCACGTCTTTGCGGATCGCTCGAATATTTTCGCGGGCAATGATTTTTGCACCGATTGCCGCCTGAATAGGGACTTCGAATTGTTGGCGAGGAATTAACTCCCGCAATTTTGTTGTCATTGATACGCCGTAGGCATACGCCTTCTCGCGATGAACAATGCTGCTAAATGCATCGACTTTGTCGCCTTGAAGCAAAATATCTACTTTAACGAGATCGC
This sequence comes from Actinomycetota bacterium, assembly GCA_009927575.1. GTDB lineage: Bacteria > Actinomycetota > Actinomycetes > Nanopelagicales > Nanopelagicaceae > UBA7398. The sequence goes on along the minus strand of RFMS01000125.1, from coordinate 7,105 downwards.
CCTCTGCTTCACCGATGGGTTCATAATCAAGTGAACCGTAACCACGTGTGCGAGATTTTAAATTGTCAAAGAAATCAAAGACGATCTCGGCAAGCGGCAAGGTGTATCGAATCTCTACGCGATCTTCCGAAAGGTAATCCATTCCAAGCAACGTGCCGCGTCGCTGTTGGCAGAGTTCCATAATGGTTCCAATAAATTCTGACGGTGCGAGAACTGTTGCTTTCACAATTGGTTCAAGCACGCTCTCCACTTTTCCATCGGGATATTCGCTTGGATTGGTCACTACGAGTTCTTTGCCCGTATCAAGTTGGACTCTATAGACAACGTTTGGCGCTGTTGAAATTAACGTTAAATTAAATTCTCGCTCTAATCGTTCACGGACAATTTCCATGTGGAGCAATCCAAGAAATCCGCAACGGAAACCAAAACCGAGCGCAGCAGATGATTCTGGCTCATACACAAGCGCCGCATCATTGAGTTGAAGTTTGTCGAGCGCTTCACGCAACATCGGATATTCATCGCCATCGATGGGATAGAGACCAGAGAAGACCATTGGCTTTGGATCTTTATAGCCAGAGAGCGCTTCGTGTGCTGGGTTGTTATAGGTAGTGACTGTGTCACCGACTCGAGATTGTCGAACATCTTTCACGCCGGTGATTAAGTAACCCACTTCCCCAACACCTAAGCCATTACTTGCGAATGGCTCTGGCGAAATCACTCCAACTTCTAACATCTCATGGCGAGCACCCGTTGAAATCATCTGAATTTGATCGCGCGGAGAGAGTTTTCCGTCGACAACGCGAACATAGGTAACTACGCCACGATATGTGTCATATACCGAGTCAAAGATCAGCGCACGAGCTGGTGCGTTCGCATCACCAGTCGGTGCAGGTACTTGTTTCACAATTTGATCGAGCAATACTTCAACGCCAGCGCCAGTCTTTCCCGAGACGCGGAGGCAATCTTCTGGTTGGCAGCCAATTAAGCGGGCAAGTTCTTCAGCAAATTTCTCTGGTTGCGCAGCAGGTAAATCGATTTTATTAAGAACCGGAATAATCGTTAGATCATTCTCCATCGCTAAATATAAATTTGCGAGCGTTTGTGCTTCTATGCCTTGCGCGCAATCAACCAACAAGATTGCACCTTCACACGCCGCAAGTGATCGCGAGACTTCATATGTAAAGTCCACGTGCCCCGGCGTATCGATCATGTTCAAGATGTATTCCTTGCCATCAATTCCAGAACGCCATGGCAATCGGACCGCTTGGCTCTTAATGGTGATTCCGCGCTCTCGTTCGATATCCATTCGATCGAGATATTGCGCGCGCATATTTCGCGCTTCAACAACGCCGGTAATTCCTAACATGCGATCTGCGAGTGTGGATTTACCGTGATCAATATGCGCAATGATGCAGAAGTTACGAATCTGCGCAGGGTTTGTCGCAGCCGGTTGCGGCGCTTTACTTAATGGAATTGAAGGCATGTCGGTCCGTCCAGACCGAGCGAATTACTTAGCGCCAGCTTTGTGAGCTGACTTTGCCATCGCTGACTTCTTGTTAGCAGCTTGATTGGCATGGATGACGCCTTTCGCAACGGCGACATCAAGTTGTTGTGATGCTGACTGTAATTCGGATGCAATCTTCTTCGAGTCACCTGCAGTGACTGCGTCACGGAATTTGCGGATGGCGGTCTTCAATGATGAGCGCACAGCCTTATTGCGTTCGTGTGCCTTGTCATTGGTCTTGATTCGCTTAATTTGCGACTTAATGTTTGCCACTTTTGATGCGCCTTCCGTAGATATTTGAGCCGGCGAAGGCTATCAGCCAGGTTAGCCTCTACTCAAACTGGAGTTTTTGAGCGCTGATGCAATGGCCATTACCGCTCGTTCCAGTGCATATATCGGATCAGCTGCTGCGCCTTTCACAGCGAGATCTGCATTGGCTACTTCTTTTACTGCAAATGCGATGCCGGCAGGAGTCCAACGCGAGAGTTGGCGACGGGCTTTATCGATCTGCCATGGGGCAAGACCAAGTTCACCAGCAACTTCGAAAGATTTCACACCGCGAGGAACTCCCGAAACTTTTGCAATGGTTCGAATTGAACTCGCAAGCGCACTCACAATCATTACTGGTTCAGTTCCGGTCGATAGCGCTTGGCGGAGCGCAATGAGAGCGCGCTGTGGATTTCCTTCCATCGTTGCATCAGCAACATCAAATCCAGTTGTTTCAACTCGTCCTTGATAAAAAGCATTGACGTGATCAATCGTGATCGCTTTAGCTGAAATTGGAGTGTCGAAAGCTAATTGGCTACACGCAGCAGTTAATTCTCGAACATCACTTCCTAGTGCATCTACTAATGCTTGCACTGCATCAGAAGTAATTTTCCGATCGAGTCGGACGAATTCGCGGCGGACAAAATCCAACTTCTCGCTCTCTTTTTTAAGAGGTTCACATTCAATTACTTCGGCGCGTGCTTTTTTGATTTTGTCGATCAATCCTTTTCCTTTAACGCCACCTTTAAATGTGAAAATTACGGTAAGCGAAGGATCTGGTGATTGGAGATATCGTTCAATCTCTTCATAACAATCTTGAGTTAAATCTTGCAGGTCTCGCACAACCAAAATTCTTGCTTCTGAAAATAGTGATGGTGCTGTTGCGTCGGCGAAAGCGCCTACTTCCATGTCACCGCCATCGAGCCGCGTTACTTCAGAATTAGTAGCGGCGTTGACCAGACGAGTGATCTCGCGATCTACCAAGACACTCTCTGCGCCAGTGATGAGTATTAGTGACACTAAACCCACCTCACCTTCCACCACGCGTGACCTTCTCGACGTATCCGTATCTTCAGGTGGGCTGAATCGTAACTCCATCCCACTTCAATCGCGCCATCTGAATCTGTGCGGAAAACTTTCGTGTGAAGTTGAGTAAGCGCCGTAATGGTTGTTAGTGATGGTTGCCCATAGCTATTCCCCGCTCCCACGCTGATCAATGCAATGTCGGGTTTCACTTTGGCTAACCAGGAAAAATCTTGAAAACGCGAACCATGATGTGGAACTTTGATAATCGTGATTTTGCTTGAGAAATATTTTGCTATTTCGGCTTGTGCCGGTGGTTCGATATCACCGGTAGCAAGAAGAGTTACTTCTTGAGAAGGATTTACGCTTCGCGATCTCATCAAAACTGTGATGCTTTTATTATTTTCCGTTGACCCATCACCACTGAGTTGTGGTCCAGAAAAATTGTTCTGCTGAGGCCAGAGCACTGAAATCTTTACATGAGGCGATACATAGGTATTGCCCTGAAAAACTTGCTGATGGGAAATTCCGGGATCGAAATTGGCCCAGACCGATTGAACGCGCCGTCCGCGAAGAATGCCCGGCAATCCATTCACGTGATCAGCATGGCTGTGAGTAAGAATAAGAAGATCAATGACATTAATGCGTAACCGCTTCAAACATCGATCAATTAACTCTGGGTCTGGGCCAGCATCAATCACGATTGCATGATGAAGAGTAGTTTTATAGACCAAGCCGTCACCTTGTCCCACATCGCATTGAAATATGTTCCAGTTGTGAGTGGGGAAGGCAATAAGTGCTGGCAGTTCCACAACTGCCACAAGAGTCACGAATGCCAAAACGCTCAATGTAAATAATTTCGATCTAACAAATTTCACAACGAGCGCAAGAAAGAGAATGAATATGATGCCAAGGAGCGCCAATGAAATATGTAGCGAAGGTAATGTCGCTGCAGATCTAGCAATCCACACTATTAATGCTGCCAACGGCTGGACTGCGATCATGAGAAGTCGTGCAATTTCCGGAAAGAATGGAACAAGGAGTGCGCTAATAAAGCCACTTATTGTTATCGGGGCAATGAGCGGTGCTACTGCGATATTTACCGGAATAGTCACAAGCGATAGTTGTCCGCTGATGGCAACAATGACCGGCGTACAGAGAATTGTTGCTGAAAGCGGAACTGACAGCGCAGTGATGAGGGATGCAGGAATGTGGCCGCCGGATTTCTCTTCACAATACTTATCAATCATTGGCGCAATGAAAAGGATTCCTGCTGTCGCAAGAACAGAGAGCGCAAAGCCTGGTTCAAGTGCTTGAAATGGGTCGAGCAGTAACAAAGTCGTCACTGCACAACCGAGCGCAGCAATCCCTATTGAGTAACTCCGTTGCGAACGTGCAATTAAGACAACAGCAACCATGACCGCAGCTCGCAATACCGATGGAGATGGTCGCACGAGAAAGATGAAGAGAATCAGAGTGCCACCAGTAATGATCAGGCGGGTTTTTTCTCTGCGGAATATCCATTGCAATAGCCATTCCATAAATGTGGCGACAAGAACAAAATTCGCACCACTCACCGCAGTAATGTGAGTCAAACCTACTCGCCTCATTATTTTTTGAAACTCAGCGCTCTGAAGCGATATGTCACCAAGAACCATTCCTGGAATCAGTGCTGCAGCATCGGAGTGAAATGTTCTAGCGACTGCGCGAAATTTTTCACGTAGTGAACTCGTGAAGTGAGTAAAGCGCGTTGGACCTCGGATCTGAATAACTCTTTGAGCGCTGATATTTGCGCTCACTCGCCGGTCATTCGAGTTACTTATGCGACCAGAAATTTCAATCGTCTCACCCAGTTCAACTCTTGTACCGCCAAAGACGCGCATCGGAAGTCGAGTATGAAAAATCTTCTCTCCCGTTTTCACTTCGTCCACTCGCATCAGATATGTCAATTCACGTGGTCTCTTTGTTGATCCCACGACTCGCTCATGTGTAAGAACTGGATCTCGAATAACTTTTCCTCGCACCTTTACATGCTCACGTGATGTGGCAATTGACGTGATGGCATTCGATGTTAAAGCGCGTTCATGGATAGCGAATGAGAACGCTCCTATAAGTGAAGCTGTACAACTTATAAGTATGAGCGAGCGCTGAACAGATAATCGCAGTAAAACTGGCGCAATGAATATTAATAACACGCTCCACCAATGCACCGCGGACTCGATTAGCGCGCCGCACCATATGGCGCTGCCGAACCAGAAGAGGTGAGAGCTCGCTAAATTCGAAGTAAATCTTTGATGTCGTCGAATTTTGAACCGCCAATACCTGACACTTTCTGCAGATCATCGACTGAAGTGAAAGGTCCATTCTTCGTTCGATAAGCGATGATTCGAGAAGCAAGCACGGGACCTATGCCAGGCAGTGAATCGAATTGAGATTTACTTGCACGATTAATATTGAGTTTTCCTCGTGGCCCGCTGCTCATATTAGAACTACCACCTACATAGAGTTGTTCGCCATCGACCACGATGTGAGCGAGGTTGATATCACTGAGGTCAACGCCTTTCTTCGCACCACCTGCCATATTCAGCGCATCAATTGCTCGCGATCCTTGTGGCAATTGGTAAACACCTGGATGAATTACTTTCCCGGCGACATCGACATAAATCTGAGTAACCACTTCGGAAATCGTCGGAGCAGGAAGCGGATCAGAAATTGTCTCTGTCTGACCGCGAGACAGAAGAAAGAAAAGAATTGATACTGCGACTCCTACTCCACCAAGTAACAGCAAGGTTCGAACTTGCTTAAAGGAGAATTCAGGAAGTCGATTACGAATATCATCAAAATTCATCCGCGTATTTCAACGGTAAATCGAGTTCGATTAATTTACATGTGAGTGAACTGTTAAAAAGTATTCGTTGTGAACTAAATGACGATATTCACAAGCTTTGGTGCACGCACAATCACATTCTTTATCGGTGCACCTTCAAGTCCGGAAATAATCTGCTGGTTAGCAAGCGCGAGCGCCTTAAATTCGTCATCGCTAATTGATGGCGAAACTTTCACTCGATCTTTGATTTTGCCATTGATTTGAAGTACAGCTTCTACTTCATCTTCAACTAAGAGTGCTGGATCAATAGTTGGCCAACCTGCAAGGGCTATTGCTGGTTGATGACCCAATTTCTCCCACATCTCTTCAGCGGTAAATGGCGCTACTAATGAGAGTGCGATTGCGACTGCCTCTGTTGCTTCCCGGACTGCCGGATCGGCAGCGCCACAACCACTATCTATCGCTTTTCGCGTGGCATTAACCAATTCCATTACTCGAGCAACTGCGACATTGAATCGGAAAGACTCCACTGCAAAACCAATATCGTGGAGCGCTTTATGCGTTGCTTTTCGAAGTGAGATGTCGCCACCAGTGAAATCAATTCCAGGTGCGCTGGTGACATCACTTGCTAGTCGCCATGCGCGATTTAGGAATTTGGCTGAACCTGATGGTGAAACATCTGCCCAATCAATGTCATCTTCTGGCGGGCCGGCAAAGACCATCGATAATCGAATCGCATCGACACCATGTTTTTCTAACTCTTCGGAGAGCGCAACAAGATTTCCTCGGCTCTTGCTCATAGCAGAACCATCCATTAACACCATTCCTTGATTAAGTAATCGAGTGAATGGTTCGGTAAATCCAACATAGCCCATGTCATACAGAGCTTTAGTGAAGAAGCGCGAATAGAGAAGATGCAAAATTGCATGGGTCACGCCACCGACATATTGATCTACCGGCAACCAAGTATCTACTTCTGAACGATGAAATGGTGCATCGTTACTTGCAACACTTGTGTAACGAAGGAAATACCAGGATGAATCAACAAAGGTATCCATAGTGTCGGTATCGCGAAGTGCGGGACCGTTACATGTTGGACATGAAACATTGACCCACTCAGTTGCTGTAGCGAGTGGTGATGTGCCTTTTGGTTTGAGATCAAGTCCAGCAGGATCTGGAAGTTCTACTGGTAATTGGCTTTCAGGTACTGGCACTTCTCCGCATTTTTCACAATGAATAATTGGAATCGGTGTTCCCCAATAGCGTTGGCGAGAAATTAACCAATCTCGCAACCGATAATTATTTGTCGCTTGACCTAAATTCTTCGCTGCCAATTCACCGGTGATCTTCGCGATCGCCTCAGACTTAGTGAGCCCGTTCAAGGAGCCAGAATTAATAAGTACGCCATCACCTTCGGTGGCCACACCGCTTACTGCTGGGTCTTCTTGATCGGTGTGAACAACAACGCGAACAGGTAATTTCAT
>RFMS01000092.1 GCA_009927575.1 Actinomycetota bacterium | reverse complement strand
GTGAGTAAGGCAATCCATATTCCACGTGGATGGAGCGCAGTTGATATTGCCGATCAAACGGGGAAGCGATTCCTCATTACTGGCGGAACAAGTGGCATTGGTAAGGAAGCAGCGCGAGAGTTAGCGAGAAGTGGTGCGCATGTGACGATCACTGCGCGAAGTGCACGAAAAGGCGAAGCGGTACTTAAAGAGATCGCAGAAGAGCGACTCTCGTTTGTAGAGATGGATCTGACTGATCTGTCGAGTGTGCGCAAGGCAGTGCGAGAACTTACGGACCTCTATGACGTTGTCATCCTCAATGCGGGAATTATGGCAATTCCATTTTCTAAAACTGCAGATGGTTTTGAAACACAGATGGGTACTAACCATCTTGGTCATTTTGCCTTTGCAGGATTAATCAAAGAGCGAGTTCGTTCGCGATTTGTGACCGTATCTAGCGCTGCTCACCGAATGGGAAATTTTGGTAGCGGAACCGAAGATGAGATTCGAAAAATTTGTCTGGGTGAGAATAAATACTCATCATGGGGAGCGTATGGCAACAGTAAGTTAGCCAATCTCTATTTTGCTTTTGAACTAGAACGACGTGCTCGCGCGCAACAGTGGAGCTTTTCTTCCATTGCTGTTCATCCTGGGTATTCAAATACTCATTTACAACTCGTCTCATCTGAACTTCGACAAGCAAAGGCTGAACAAGTCATCACTGGGTTGATGAATCGTTTAATCGCGCAGAGCGCATCACAAGGAGCTCTTCCTACATTATTGGCGGCCACTCATCCACACATGTGGGGCGGTACCTTTGTTTCGCCAAACGGTTTACTCGAAATGCGCGGTACTCCAAAACTTACTCGGGCAAAGACGAGTGCTTACGATCAAACAATTGCAGCATCATCTATGGCGCGTCAGCGAATCTCTCACAGACGTTCGTTGGTAATTTATAAAAAGTAAAAGTACAAATAAAAAAGCCCCGGATTGCTCCGGGGCTTTTTTGGATTCTTAGGTTAGAACGTTACGTCTAACTTGGAATCGTGGATGATTACGCCACTCTTGATTGACCACACTTCGAAAGCGCCACCCATTGGGTCGCCAGACTTATCGAACTTGGTGTAACCCCAGACGCCGTTGTAAGTAATTGCTTTTCCTGCAGCAGCATCCTTAACAGCAGCAGCCATTTGGTTCCATGAGTAAGCGGTTCCACCGTTCACACCACCGACGTTACGAAGACCCTTTGCAAGTGCCTTTACGTTAGTGCTGCCTGCGGAGATACCTGCGAGGCAAGCGAGAACTGCAGCATCGAAGCCAGAACCATCAACGAATGTTCCTGGATTTGTTGGGTAAGCCTTCTTAAATGCTGTTCCCCATGCAGCTGCATCGGTTCCGTTTGTCTTTGCAGAAGTTCCACGGATTCCTTCCATGTACTGTGCGCCAACAGTCTTCACTGCTGAATCATCGTTGAACGCTTCTGTCATGAATGTGGTCTTTGGATCCCACTTCTTTGTACGTGTAAGAGCTGGAGCCATCTTTGCAAATGAATCTGGATAATCGATGAAGACGAAAGCATCGCGCTTTGTCTTAACGAGTGCCGCAGCTTCTGAATCATATGAAGCAGCGCCAGCGTTCCAGAGAACAGTTCCACCGATGTGTCCACCGTTTGCCATCCAAGCTTTCTTGAATGCGGTAGCAAGACCAGTTCCGAATGAGTTATTGATCGCACCAACAGTTACCCAGCTGTTTTGCTGTAAGCAGTGGAGATTGCCTTCACAAGCGCTTGTGCTTGAAGAAGATCTGATGGATAGGTGCGGAAGAGAGTGTCATTGTCAGCAACTGTTGTCAGCGCTGGTGATGATGCAGCTGAAGCGATTGTGATAACGCCAGCTGGAATTGTTACTGATTGTGCAATACCGAGTGATGCACCTGATGTGAGTGAACCAATGATGAAGTTAACTTTGTCTGACTTCACGAGCTTGGTTGCACCTTCGATTGCTACTGCGGGAGCATCTGAAACTGAATCTTGTGAAGAAACGAGTTTGCAAGTGCCTGCGACACCGCTTGCAGCCATCGCATCGCTAACAGTCTTCACACCGAATGCTGCAGCATTGGTAAGACCTGTTCCGTAAGCAGCAAAGCCAGCACCTGACATTGGCTGTACGGTTCCGATACGAATATCAACGGCAGCAGCATTTGCTGGAAGCACGGATGTCACCATCGCGGTCGCAGCAAGAGCAGCAGACGCGATAAGAGCGCTACGCTTGATTTTCATACTTCTCCTATATAGGTCGATCGCCCTACGAGGGGTGGGACGAGGGACGCTCAGAGTAGCGTGCTAACTCTCAAAAATAAATATTTGTTATAGAAAAATTAACGCTTGCCGAAGTAGATGCCGACGATTTCAGGGTCACTTGCCAGCGATTTCCCAGCGCCTTCATGGCGATTTCTGCCCATATCAAGAACATACCCATAAGTAGATATTTCCAACGCTCGTCGAGCGTTCTGTTCCACCATCAAAATGGTGACACCAGATTCATTAATGCGTACAAGTTCATCAAAGAGTTGATCGACAAGTGCCGGCGCAAGTCCTGCAGATGGTTCATCAAGTAAGAGAACATCTGGCGCAGACATCAGCGCACGAGCAAGTGCCAACATCTGTCGTTGTCCGCCGGAGAGTTGGCCAGCGCGATCTTTCTTTCGCGATACGAGATCAGGGTAGCGCGCATACATCGATTCTTTTAATTCACCTAATGGTTTCCCAGACTCCGGCAAGAAACCCACATCAAGGTTTTCATCGATAGTCATGGCAGAGAAAATATTTTCAATCTGTGGCACGTAACCAATTCCAATTTTAGAAAGGTTATAAGGCTTAGTTGCGAGGACATCATGGTCAACACCATCTTTATGAATGGTGACTGAACCTGCGGTGACATTTGCGATTCCATAGATTGCTTTCATAATCGTCGATTTACCAGCGCCATTAGGGCCGACAATGGTGACGATAGATTTTGCAGGAACTTCGATATTGACACCATTAAGAATTTTTATATCGCCGTATCCGCCTTCAAGTCCAGAGATAGTAAGAAGTGGTTTTGTCATGACTTCTTCTTTCGTGTTCCAAGATACGCATCAATAACTAACTCATTGTCATAGATCGAATTAGGAAGGCCATCTGCAATGACTTTTCCTTCAGCCATCACAACAACTCGATCAGAGATGTTCATGACGGTTTCAAGATCATGCTCGACAAGTAAGAAACTTAATTGATGTGCTTGTCTGAGTGAGTTCAAAACTTCTAATAATTTCTCAACAAGAGTCGGATTAACGCCCGCAAATGGCTCATCAAGTAAGAGCATGGTTGGTTGTGCCATTAATGATCGTGCAAGATCGAGGAGTTTGCGCTGACCACCAGAGAGAATTCCTGCGTAATCTTCAGCGAAGCGATCGATACCCACTTGCTTAAGTAACGACATAGCCCGCTCACGTGATTCGGATTCATAGCGACTGCGAGCTCGAGGATTGAAGAAACCACTAAGTCGTTCGCCAGGATTCTTCTGACCACCGAGCATCACATTCTCAACAACGCTGAGTCGTTTAATTACCTTCGCACCTTGGAAAGTTCGAATCATTCCGCGATGAGCGATCTGATGTGGGTGAAGGTTTTGAATCTCTTCGCCATTAAATGCCACTGTGCCAGAGTCAGATGCGATTGCACCGCTAATGAGGTTAAAGAGCGTGGTCTTTCCGGCGCCATTCGGACCAATGACAGACGTGACGCTGCCACGTTCAACTGACATCGTCGCGCCATCAACGGCTTTGACGCCACCGAAGTGAACTTTGATATCGCGAACATCCAAAATGAGGTTATTACTCAAGGACCATCTCCTCTCGTTTACCGAAGAGACCTTGTGGTCGTTTGAGCATTAAGAAGATAAGAACCAAACCAATGATCATGATTCGAATGTATGCACGTTGCGATGAATCGAGAATAGAGAATGGCCAGAAGGTAAAGAATCGAGTTCCACCATAAAGGAAGCCAAAGAAGATCGCGGCAATTGGAAGACCTTTAACTTTAGGCGCTCCAGAAAGAATAAGAATCATCCAGCCGTAGAAGGTCACGATTGTCAGGAAGTCATCGGGTGAAAGGAGTGAGAACTGAAGCGCCCAATAGATACCAGCGATTCCGCCAATCACTGAACCGAGAATTACTGCTTGAAGTCGGAATTGGAAAACGTTTTTGCCGAGCGCAGCTGGCACATCATCATCTTCACGTGTTGCACGAAGAACGCGCGCCCAAGGCATTCGCTCTATTCTGCCTACAATAATTAATAGAATTCCTAAGGTGATCCATACAATAAGCGCCATCGCCATATCTCGATCTGCATTGTCGCCAAAAATCACTGCGAGACGATCTTTAACCCAACCAATAAACGGTTCCCAGGTATTTGTGTAAGTGGGGTAATCGCCTTCTACTTTTGCAGGAATATTGAGTGATCCTTGAGATCCGCCGGTAAAACCATCGGAGTTGAAAATGACATATCGAACAATTTCTGAGAACGCGATACTCACAATAGAGAAGTAATCACCACTTAATCGAAGCGTTGTAAGTCCAAGAAAAGCGCCACCGAGCGCAGCAACTGCTACTCCACAAAGTGAAGCAATCCAGAAATTCACACCGTAACTAATTACCAAAATCGCCATGGTGTACGACGAGAGAGCCATGGTGCCTACATGGCCAAAGTTAAGAATTCCACCAACTCCATATTGAACTTGGAGACCAAGCGAGAAGATGCCGTAAATACCAGCCATGGCTAGTACGAATACCCAGAAACCAGGTTGAATAAATGCAATCATTAAATTTTTCTCGCCTTCACTCCGAAAATACCTTCTGGTTTAAAGAGGAGAACGATGACGAGAACTACGAATGCCACTACTGGCTTATAAGTTGAGGGAATCCCACCAAGGAGCGCATCCCAGGTTGAAAGTTCCATCACGATTCCAAGAACAAAACCACCAATGAGTGCACCATATGCATCACCGATTGTTCCGAGAACGACCGCGGCAAGAATCGAGAGCAATAGATCTAAGCCCATCGCATTTGTGAATTGCCCTTGAACTGTTCCTTGAAATACACCAGCAAGTGCGCCAAATGTTCCGCTAATAATCCAGGTCGCGATAATCACTCGATTGACGTTAATACCAGAGACGGCAGCAAGTGATGGGTTATCTGAGTAGGCACGCATATCTTTTCCAATTGATGCCTTCTTGATAAAAATTGCAATCGCAGTAATAGCGATTGATGAGCAGACTAATACGATGAGTTGCGCTTGCGGAATAATTGCACCAAAGAATTCAAATGACTTAATTTGGTCAATTTCAAAGCGACGACTATCGCTACCGAAGAGCATTGCGATGGATTGACGAACGATGAAAGCAACGCCGGTTGCCACTAAGAAAAGCGCGAGCGTACCGGCGCGAATCTTTCGCAATTTTCGCCAGAGGATAAATTCCAAAATTAGCGAGAGCGCAACGCCAAGCACCATACTTATTACGACGGCAACGACAAATGGAAACTTGATACTTGTTGTAAAGAAAAATGTTGTAAATGCGCCAAGAGTGAGGAAATCGCCAGCAGCAAAGTTCACAAGTCGGAGAACTGAGTAGACCAACGAAATACCTAAAGCTGCGATACCGAAAATTGATCCTTCAACGAGGCCGTTGAAAAGCAACTGAATGAAGTCAGTCATTTCGGCACCTCTCTCGGTATGTGAAGGTTCTGGATCGCTAGGTCTGTGTCGGTAAAGACGTGGTCTTTGTCGGCAAAGAGTTGGAGGGAAACTTACTTGAGGGGAGGAGCCTTTGTCTGCTATTTCTAATCTCAAACTTCTTACTTTAGGATGCTGAATGTGAGCGAGGCGACATCAGGCAACGGAACTCCAGATATGGAGCTGTACGACCTTCGAGTTACTGTCGATCGAATCGAGGGGCGCTCAGTCTGTGGACTTAAAGTTGGCGATTACTTCGAATTGGTAAATAGCGCGGAGTTAAGAATCCCCGATGGAAAGCATTTCTGTATGTACGCAATCCAATCAATAGCACCGTTACTTCCCGCCAAGCAACGACAATTACCTGCAGGCGATTGGCTAGAGAAAGATTCGTTTGTCGCCTGTCCAGATCCAGAAGAGCGACTCATTATGAAAATCGAGCGAATAAGAAAAGTTCAACTCAACTCTGAAGATCTCACTTAATAATTACTTAATTAATATTAATTAGTAATTATTAATTATTATTGGTGTGCATTATCGAACTATGTTTTTCCGAATAACGCTCTAAGTAGTAAACCGGTCCAGTAGGCCCAGTCGATTGGGCTAAAACCTCATCGATTGAACTCAGTTCTGACTCCGAGAAGAGAATTTCTGGGATGTGTAAGTTTGATTTCTGGTGTGAAAGATTTCTCGCTCCGACAATTACAGCTTTTACCGCTGGTTGGTTAAGCGTCCATGCTGATGCGATAGTGCCAATATCTGTTCCATGTGTCTTCGCAATGTCTGAGAGCACTTTCAGTAATTGCTGGAAAAGTGACCAGCCACCAAACTCTTCAATAATCAATCGATATTTAACATTTGATCGAGTCTCTGCTTCACCAGGTTCTGGTTTGCCAAGATATTTCTCAGAGAAGAATCCACCTGCAACAGTTCCGTAACAGAGAATTCCAATTCCGTGTTTGAGACAGATCTCCGTCATATCACTAGCAGGGCGACGATCAAGGAGTGAGTATTGAAGTTGAATGCTTGCGGGCTTGAGACCTGCGTCAATCATTTCTTCGAGACGTTCTACATCGAAATTTGTAATGCCGACATGTCGGATTTTTCCAGCGTTTTTAAGGTGAAATAACTCTTCCATCGCAGCCAAGTAGTTTCGAGCTTCGTATCGCCACCAATGGAATTGAACGAGATCAACTTGTGAGACTCCGAGCCTTTGAAGGGATCGATTCACAATAGTTGCAACATCGCTTCGGTCGAAAGTATCAAGTACGGTGCTGTTTGGAACATACTTCGTATGAAGTTGCACGAGATCGCGCGCGCTCTCGCCATGCGATTTCTTTAAATTTTCTAACGCTTTTCCAATGAGTTCTTCAACGCCAGTGTAAATGTCACCGAAATCGAGAGTTGAAATGCCGGCGTTGATAAATGAGACTGTGTCAGAGATTGCTTGGTCGTTCTCAATTTTCTGATTGAGCGAATGGCCACTGCTTAATTGCCATCCGCCTTTTATGACTGGTGAAATGAAATAACCAGGAACAAGCTCACGTTTTTTCATCATGAATTAATAACCGCCTCAGCATCAATCTCAACCAAATACTCACTACCAATTAATTGCGCACCAACCAAGGTATTTGCTGGTCGAATGTCTGCAAATCTCTCACCATGCGCACGAGAGATCGCCTCCCAGTCATTGAGATTATTGACGTACACGCGGGTACGAACAACATCGCTCAGTTTTCCGCCGAGAGATTCAATCGACGCTTCAATCTTGTCAATACAAAATGTGTTTGCGCAGAGGGATCTCCTTTACCAATCGCTAATGCGCCATGAGTTGCCGTTGTACCCGATACAAGAATTCGATTCCCACTTCTGACAGCGCGTGAGTAACCAGCAAGTTCTTCCCAGGTTGTTCCTGAGTCAATCTGTATCTGACCGTTTCTCGTAATGGGTTGATAAACGGCTGGAAAATCTTCAAGATGATGGCTCAAATCTCCCGATGCAGTCAGATAAGGCGGTTTGCGATATTCATCGCCACAATCTCCTGGAATCGGCGTCAGCGTTGCCAGCGCCGTAGCAATTCGATCACTCTGCTCCTGAGTCAGTGAGAAATCAAAGAGTGAGACGGTATCGGCAAAATGTGCATTTTCTCCAAGCCGCGCACCAACAATTACTGCGCCAACGCTCTTTTGATTGAGTTGATATTTGCTCGAAATAATTGAGATTGATTTTCCAGTTTCATTCGCGATCTCATTGAGGACTGAGAGAACGTGTTGAAATTTCTGCCAACCACCTGCTGCATCAATAAATCGTTTGTACTTCATTAAAGACCAATTTCGAAGCGCATCGCCAGTTGGTTCTGGGGCACCGAGCCACTTGCGTGAGAGAAATCCACCAAGGAGCGTGCCGTAGGCGAGGATTGCGATTCCATTCGAAGCGCAGTAATCCGCCATCTTTCCACCACCGCGTTGATCAATGAGTGAATACGAAATTTGATTCGAAACGATATCTACGCCACTAGATTTTGCGATTCGCAAATGAGCAGTATCGAAGTTTGTTGTGCCAAGCGCTCCGATGAGACCTTCTTCTTTTAATTCCTGCAAGTACATCAGCGCGTCGAGCCAGAATGGATTTGAGAATTTCCACGCGTGATATTGAAGTAAGTCAACGCGTTCTACATTGAGGCGACGAAGTCGTTCTTGTACTGCGGCGCGAACTTCGTCACGAGTGACTGGTCCTGGTTTTGGCACCCATTTAGTGAGAAGTCGAATGTTTTTTATGTTTGAAGATTTTTTAAACGTACCTGCGATGATTTCGGCTGAGCCATAGTGGTCTGCCATATCAAAGGTAGTTAAGCCTGCGTTGGCGTACGGCTCCATATATTTCGCGGTCGCGATGGGATCAAGTGTGCTTCCATCTTTTTCCATGTCGGCGATCTGCCAGAGCCCAGTGATGGCGCGAGTAATGGTGAGGTCTGAAGTGAGTGCGTAGTTTTCGATCGCAGGCATATCAGTAGGCATATAAGGAGCGTAGCGCAGATTTAGAGTCGACCTGATTGATGCACTCTATTAATAAAGTCACGAGTGCGAGGTTGTTCTGGATTATTAATTACTTCCGAAGCGGTACCGCGTTCATGGATCGAACCACTATCAAGGAAACAGACTTGGTCAGCTACTTGTGTAGCAAAACCCATCTCATGAGTTGCGATCACCATGGTCATTCCATCTTCTTTGAGATCTCTCACAATGCTGAGCACTTCATTGACGAGAACGGGATCGAGCGCCGACGTCACTTCATCAAGGAGTAGTAGTCGTGGATTGACGGCAATAGAGCGAATGATGGCAACGCGTTGTTGTTGACCACCGCTTAGGCGATCTGGATATTGCTCAGCTTTTTCAAAGAGGTCGAACCGTTTTAAGAGGGAAGTACTTATTGTGCGCGCTTCCTCTTTATCTTTCTTCTGTACTTTGATTGGAGCAAGTTCAATATTCTCGCGAACAGTCATATGCGGAAAGAGATTGAAAGATTGAAAGACCATTCCAATTTTCTGTCGTACATCATCTGGGTTCATTTCTGGATCAGAAATCTCTTGGTTATCGAGAGCAATTACGCCATCATCAATTTCTTCCAACAAGTTAATGCAGCGCAATAGCGTTGATTTTCCTGAACCAGATGCGCCAATAAGAACGGTCGCAGAGTGCTCCGGTACTTCCAACGTGAGGTCGCGAAGTACGACATCTGAACCAAAACTTTTACGTAGATTGTCGATGTGAAGGAGTGACATCAGATTGCTCCTTCTGAATTTGTCGCGCATAAGTATTTCGAAGCGCACGATCTGTATATCTGGTCAATGGAATTGTGATGCAGAGAAAGAGCAGCGCAGCGACAACATATGGTGTGTAATTAAAGGTTCGAGAAGCATTGATCTGGGCGGCTCTTATAGCATCGATAACACCAAGAATTGAAACCAATCCTGTGTCTTTCAAGAGTGCGACGAAATCATTGAGTAACGGTGGTACTACTCGTCGAAGCGCTTGCGGGAGAACGATGTGTCTCATCGACTGAGCGTGAGTAAGTCCTAATGAGCGAGCGGCCGCGCGCTGACTTGGATGTATGGAGAGAATGCCACTTCGAATAACTTCCGCAACATATGCAGAATACGTAATCACAACAGCAGCTGTTCCAAGAATGGTGACATTACTTGTAAGACCTTTTAATCCAAGTGCAGGAATGCCAAAACCAATAAGAAAAATAACAAGGAGTAGGGGAATACCTCGAAAGATATCCACGTATGCAGTAGCGAGGAGGCGAAATGGTGTGAGCGCTGCCGAGCGAGTGGTGCGAAGAATTGCAAGGAGTAACGCGATAGCACCAATACAGATTGAGCCAATAATCGTCAATTTAATGTTGAGGAATATTCCCTTGATAACAGTTGGGAAAACTTCTCGACCATAGTCAAGATCGAAGAACGTTTTTTTTACGATATCCCAGCCGGGAGATGTAATAACTAACGTGATAAGTCCAGCAAGAACGATGAACGTTGAGAGCGCTGCAATAAGAAATTTCCGTTGCGCTAATTTTTTTCTGCGCTCTTGACGGATTAATTCACGAGGGCTTGGCAGCCATTTATCGTTCATGGTGCCAAGCCCTCGTATTGATGATCTTTTTATTCTAAGACGCTATTGCTTAAGTCGCTATGGCTTAAGAATTGGAGCGCCGGCATCAGTTGAGAGCCACTTAGTAGTGATTGCATCAAGTGAGCCATCTGCTGTGATCGCATCGACCGCTTGGCTAACGCATGCGGTTAATGGACTTCCCTTAGCAAGGAGCAATCCGAATTGATCGCCACTTCCAGTCGATGGGAGTTGGCCAACAATCAAACCATTTGGTACTTCAACTGCTGAGAGATAGAACGCGGTTGGTAGATCAACGACGAGTCCATCAATCTGCTTGTTCTTCAACGCGCTTACTGCGGCCGCATTGTCATTGAATACTTGTGGCGTTCCACCAATTTGATTGGAGATAGCATCAAGTGACGTTGTTCCTACCGCTGCGCCGAGTTTTGCACTCTTGAGTTCGGTAAGGGTTGTCGCCTTTGCAATCTTGCTGCCCTTGAATGAAACAATTGCTTGCGGAGCGGTGTAATACGGAGTTGAGAAATCAACTGCGTTCTTTCGCTCATCAGTAATGCTGAATTGTTGTAAGTTGAAATCGAAAGTCTTGTCACCAGGTGCAATTGCGCCATCAAATGTGGTGCGGACCCATGTCACTTCATCTTTTGTGAAGCCAAGTTTTTCGGCAACTGCGTAAGCAACTGCTGCTTCAAAACCTTCACCACTTTCTGGTTTGTCATCAATGACCCATGGGTAGTAGGCAGGTTGACCGGTAGCAATCGTTAACGTTCCTGCGTTTAGCGTCTGTAAATCTGCTTTAGCGCATGATGCGGACGCTGTTTCGTCTTTTGTAGATTGTGAACAACTTGATAGCGCAAATGCCATCAACGAAACAATCGAAGCAAAGACGAAGAAGGTGCGCCGTGAATGTGTGGCCTTAGGTGACATGAGAATCCTTTCGACGAGGCTCGAAGCCTATTTTCTTGTGACAAACCAGACAAGTTTTACGCGAAAGTAGGGGTGAGCTCCGTCCTAATCTTTCCCTAGGAGGGGTCAATGACGATCCAGCAGAACAGAGCAGTTATGAATTTTGAGTTAGCACATCGCGAGCTTGCATCGTGGATTCAAAGTGTTGCCGACCTGACTAAACCAGATTCAATTTATCTCTGTGACGGTAGCGATGCCGAGTGGAAAAAAATTACTGAAGCGCTCGTTGCGGCTGGAACTCTTGTACCGTTAAAGAAAAAACCAAATTCCTTCTGGTGTGCATCTGACCCGACCGATGTTGCACGCGTAGAAGATCGAACATATATCTGTTCCGTTGATGAGTCTGATGCAGGTCCGACAAATAATTGGATGGCTCCTGCGCAAATGAAAGCAACAATGACTCAGTTGTACGACGGTTGCATGCGTGGCCGAACAATGTATGTCATTCCATTTTGCATGGGACCAATAAATTCTCAGCATCCGATGTTCGGTGTTCAAATTACTGATAGCGCATATGTCGTCGCATCGATGCGGATCATGGCGAGAATGGGCACGCAAGCACTTGAAGCTTTGGGAACTGATAAGCCATATGTCAAAGCACTTCACTCCGTCGGCGCACCGTTAACCGCTGGTCAGAAAGATGTGGCGTGGCCATGTAATCAAACAAAGTACATTTCTCATTTCCCAGAAGAGCGAATGATTTGGTCATTTGGTTCTGGTTACGGCGGAAATGCGCTTCTCGGCAAGAAGTGTTACTCGTTGCGAATTGCATCCGTGATGGGACGTGACGAGGGTTGGCTCGCTGAACATATGTTGATTTTGAAACTCACGCCACCGCACGGTGAACCGCGATATATCGCAGCGGCATTTCCTTCAGCATGCGGCAAAACTAATCTTGCGATGCTTGATCCAACTATCAAAGGCTGGAAAGTTGAAACACTTGGCGATGACATTGCATGGATGCGATTTGGCGAAGATGGCCGGCTCTATGCGATCAATCCGGAATTTGGCTTCTTTGGTGTAGCGCCAGGAACTGGCTGGGGAACTAATGCCAATGCGATGCGCACTATCGAACGCGGTAACTCCATATTTACCAATGTTGCGTTAACCGATGATGGTGATATTTGGTGGGAAGGAATGACAGAAACTCCACCAAGCCATCTCATTGATTGGAAAGGTCGCGACTGGTCACCAGAAAATGGCGAACTTTCGTCACATGCCAATTCACGATTCTGTACGCCAGCTGCGCAATGTCCAATCATCGCGCCAGAATGGGAATCACCAGTTGGCGTTCCCATCAGTGCAATTTTCTTCGGTGGACGTCGCAAGACAACAATTCCATTAGTAATGCAATCACGAGATTGGGAACATGGCGTCTTTATGGCAGCAACGCTCTCGTCTGAAACAACCGCAGCTGCAACTGGACAAGTAGGAGTTGTTCGCCGAGATCCATTCGCGATGTTGCCGTTTATTGGTTATCACGTCGCTGATTACATAAACCATTGGTTAAAAATCGGAAAGAAAACATCACCTGATAAATTGCCAAAGATTTTTTATGTGAACTGGTTCCGTCGTGGCAAAGATGGTTCATTCTTATGGCCGGGATATGGTGAAAATTCACGCATTCTCAAATGGGCTATCGAACGCATTGAAGGAAAAGCTGACGCAGTAGAAACTCCTTTAGGTTTTACGCCAGCTCCGGGTGCGCTTGATATGGAAGGTATTGCAGTGACACAAGAGCAGATCAACGAAGCGCTCCGTGTTGATCGCGATGAATGGCGCGCAGAGATTCCGTTGATTGATGAGTGGTTCACTCAAATCGGGCCAAAATTGCCAGAACAAATGCGTGAGCAATTCGCGCATCTACAGGCTGCGATTTAGCGCTCTCATTACTTACTAAGTACCCTACGCACATGTCACATGAGGCGTATGACGTCCACTTTGTTCAAGAAAAGTGGCTTCCGGTATGGGATGAACTTGCGCCGTTTCGTTCGGGGAAAGCCGATGATCCACGCCCGAAGAAATATGTCTTGGATATGTTCCCGTATCCATCGGGTGATCTCCATATGGGCCATGCAGAAGCGTACGCACTTGGCGATGTGATTGCGCGGTACTGGGTTCAAAAAGGTTTCAACGTAATGCACCCAATCGGATGGGATGCATTCGGACTGCCAGCAGAGAATGCTGCAATTAAACGAAATGCAAATCCACGTGAATGGACGTATCAAAACATCGCAACCCAAAAGAGTTCGATGCGACGTTTTGCCTGTTCATTTGATTGGGATCGAGTACTTCATACCTGCGATCCCGAGTACTACAAATGGAATCAATGGATCTTTTTGAAGATGCATGAACGCGGTTTAGCGTATCGAAAGAACTCAGCGGTGAATTGGTGTCCAGATTGTCAGACTGTTTTAGCAAATGAGCAGGTCGTTGCTGGTCTCTGCGAACGTTGCGATAACCCAGTAACAAAGAAAAAACTCAATCAGTGGTATTTCAAGATTACAGATTACGCCGAGCGACTCTTAACAGACATGGAACAACTTGAAGGCAAGTGGCCAGAAAAAGTTCTCTTAATGCAGCGAAATTGGATTGGAAAATCCACTGGCGCTGAAGTGCACTTTACGATTGAAGGTCGCAATCAACCCGTCACAATTTATACAACGCGACCAGACACTTTATACGGCGCAACATTTATGGTTGTGGCTGTCGATAGCGATCTCGCACGCGAGCTCGTTGCCGGAACAAGTGTTGAATCCGATTTTCAAAAATATTTTGAGAGCGTGAAAGCAGCGAGTGATATTGATCGATTAGCTACCGACCGACC
The DNA here is from genome assembly GCA_009927575.1 of Actinomycetota bacterium. Lineage (GTDB taxonomy): Bacteria > Actinomycetota > Actinomycetes > Nanopelagicales > Nanopelagicaceae > UBA7398. The sequence goes on along the minus strand of RFMS01000092.1, from coordinate 157 downwards.
AAAAACCGGAATTTTCCTTAATCGATATGCGATCAATCCAGTTAATGGCGAGCGAATTCCTATTTGGGCAAGTGATTATGTGCTTGCAGATTATGGAACTGGCGCGATTATGGCTGTGCCAGCCCACGATCAACGAGATTTAGATTTTGCGCGGGCG
>RFMS01000096.1 GCA_009927575.1 Actinomycetota bacterium | reverse complement strand
TCGAGAAAATTGCTACTGATTTGGTTGCCATTGATCTCTCGGATCAAATGGTCCTCTCCGAGATGTTCTTGATTATTTCGGGGCAGAATGAACGAAATATCGAAGCCATCGCCGATGAAGTGGAACGCAAACTTGCAGAACGCGGAGAGAAACCGGCGCGACGCGAAAAATCAGAACAGTGGATTCTTCTTGATTACTCAGATCTTGTAGTTCATATCCAAACGCAAGAAGTGCGCCAGTACTACATGCTTGATCGATTATGGAATGACTGTCCTACTATTGAACTTGACGCGGTGGTGAGACGTTAACACCATGCAGAAACCACAGTTAAAACAGAGAATAGTTATCTGGCGACATGGTCAAACAGATTGGAATATCGAGAATAGATTTCAAGGCCATTCTGATATTCCGCTTAATGACGTAGGTCTCTATCAAGCTCGCCGCTCTGCGGAAGTTCTTGCCGGTTTTCATCCAACGAAGATAGTTTCGAGTGATCTTGTTCGAGCGGTAAGTACCGGTCAAGCGCTCGCAGATTTAGTGAATTTATCAGTGCTTACTGATCGTGATTTACGAGAAACGAATGGTGGAAAGTGGGAAGGTAAAACTGGCGAAGAAAATCGCGCTCAAGATTTCGAACGGTTTACTCGATGGATAGATGGCAATGATGAACCAGCTGGTGAAATCGGAGAGCGACGATCTGATGTTGCTACGCGGGCGCTGAAAGCAATTGATCGCGCACTGGATGGTCACGAAGGAACACTTGTGGTTGTGACACACGGTGGAACTGCGCGATGTTTACTTGGCAGCATTTTGCAATTGCCAATTGAACATTGGGCGGTTGTTGGAGGATTATCAAACGCAGCATGGTCGGTAATTGAACGTGGCATTAAACCGCTTGATCGAAATAATTGGATTTTGGTTGAACATAACGCTGGCTCATTGCCACAACCAGTGCTTGGCGAAGAAAGTGGCGGTGACGCAAAAGCCCGATAGGATTTTGGTTGTTAAGAAATT
>RFMS01000142.1 GCA_009927575.1 Actinomycetota bacterium | reverse complement strand
GAGAGATCACGATCTGCTACTAACGCCACTAATTTTCCTTCGCGTAACCGTTGCGCAAGCGTTCCCATGACTCGTGCATTGAGATCAAGGACTTCCATACCCATTCGAGTTCGATGTTCGAGGAATTTTCGAAAGAGTTTCTCTGGCTTTAAATGCTCAGCAACGGTCACTAAATGAAATCCTTCAGCGCAGAAATACGCTCCTGCGTGATCCCAATTTCCCGCATGTGGCAGCGAAACGATAAGCCCGCGTCCTGCTCGTAGCGGTCCGTAGAAACTCTCGCCATTAATGACCTCAACACCGGTTCGAATCTTTTCGAAGTCCCAATCAGAGAACCGAAATGTGTCACACCAATATCTCAAATAACTTCGCATGCCATCGGCAACAACGTCATCAAGTTGGCTCTCCGATACATGAGGCAGAACTCGCTTGAGATTTCCACGGAGTCGATTGACCTGTTTGCCACCGCGACCTGCAAAATACCCGCCTAGCATTCGTGCAATGGAATAGGCAGTTCGTTCTGGCAGGAATCGAATCAATCGCCAACCAATTGCATAGAGATAATACGTCGCGTATTCGCTCATCGTTATGAATTTCTACTTGATAGCGTGCGATACACAATCAATAGCCGCTGCCCCACGGTGATTAGTGATGCAATAGCCAAAATTGCTGCACCTATCTCAAGAGCGCTCGGAATATTGAGACCTGCAAAGCCAGCGCTGACTAAAACAATAATTAACCGCTCGGTCCGTTCCGCAAAACCACCTTCGCATTCGATATCTAGTGACTCTGCTTTCGCTTTGATATATGAGACAAGGAATCCCGCAACTAAAGAGATTGCAATAAGTATTGAAATGCGTGGCGAGGAATATGTATCGATCGCATAGAGCAATAGACCAGAGAGAATTGCTGCATCAGATATTCGATCCATCGTTGCATCAAGGAGCGCTCCCCATCTACTTGCGCCAGCATTAGAAAGCCGTGCCATCGTTCCATCAAAGAGATCGGTGAGAACAAATAAGGTAATGACCAACGTGCCAACAAATAGATTCCGCGTGGATAGAAAAATAACGCTGAAGCAGAGACACCAACTGTGCCAATCACTGTTACTTGATTTGGCGTAAGCCCAATCCGTAGCGCGAGCCGGCATAACGGAGTAATCACGCGCGTGACTGGTGCCTTCAATGGGATGCGCAACATTGGGTACATCGTAGGCTGGGCGCTGTGAGTAGCTCAAATACTGCGTCAATACATACATCACCGCATTTGTTATATGTCGGGCACTCACGCTCAGCGTTACATCAATTCTCAGCTCTCCTAGGAATAGACGGGGAGATATATGAAACATCGTCAGCGAAGGATCTTTCGACTTTTCCACCATGCGATCTTGCGATTGTTGTCATCAACGCGCAAGAAGGCGTCTCGCGTGAATTAACACAATGGTGGAGCGCAGCACGTGAAAAACAAATTCCACGACTTATTGCTGTAATAGATATTGATAGCGGTGAGATTGATTTTGATGACATCGTTCTCATCGCCCAACGTGTATTAGATCCGGTTCTTACTCCATTTTTAGTTCTCCATGGCGACAATGGTGAACCGTCCGGAACAATCTCACTCGAAAGCCTTGAAACGACGGATTACTCAACAACTCCGCCCACTCATGCAAAGGCTG
>RFMS01000121.1 GCA_009927575.1 Actinomycetota bacterium | reverse complement strand
ACTCCCATCAGGTACCGAAATGGTTATGCCTGGCGATAACACTGAAATGAACGTTGTTCTTATTCAGCCAGTCGCTATGGAAGAAGGTCTTCGCTTCGCTATCCGCGAAGGTGGCCGCACTGTTGGTGCAGGTCGTGTAACAAAGATCCTGAAGTAAATAGATTCGACATTGGATCTATAAGAAAAAAAGTAGCTCAGTAAAAGTAACCGAGTGGTTGAAAGACCACTCGGTGAAATTAAAAAATTAGAGAAGTGCAGTTAAAGAGGTAAGGGAGAAAATCATGGCGGGACAGAAAATCCGCATACGGCTCAAGGCCTATGACCATGAAGTGATCGACACGTCGGCGAAGAAAATCGTCGAAACTGTTGAGCGCACTGGTGCAACGGTCGCGGGCCCAGTTCCGCTACCAACAGAGAAGAACACTTACTGTGTTATTCGCTCCCCACATAAATATAAAGATAGCCGTGAACATTTCGAGATGCGCACACATAAGCGCCTCATCGACATCATCGATCCAACTCCTAAGACAGTGGACTCCTTGATGCGTCTCGATCTTCCAGCCGGCGTTGATATTGAAATTAAGTTGTAGGAGATCTGACAATGACAACCACTCAATCAAAGGGCGCTGCGATCAAGGGAATCCTTGGTACCAAGCTCGGTATGACTCAGGTCTTCGATGCCCAAAATCATGTTGTACCAGTAACTGTTGTTACTGCAGGTCCATGCGTTGTAACTCAAATTCGTACACTTGAAAAAGATGGTTACGAAGCGGTGCAATTCGCATTTGGCGCTGTCGATCCACGTAAAGTTTCAAAGCCAGAAGCTGGCCACTTTGCAAAAGCTGGCGTAACTCCACGTAAAGATGTTGCAGAACTTCGCACATCAAATGCTGGTGCGTACACCGTTGGCCAAGAAATTAAGGCCGATGTATTTGCAGCTGGTGAATTAATCGATGCATCTGGTGTCTCACTCGGTAAAGGTTCTGCTGGTGTTATGAAGCGCCACAACTTCCGTGGTTTCGGCGATGGACACGGTGTAGAACGTAAGCACCGTACATCTGGTTCTATCGGTAACCGCACCACCCCAGGTCGCGTCTTCAAAGGCAAGCGAATGATGGGACGTATGGGTGTTGAAAAAGTCACCGTACAAAATCTCACTGTTCATGCAGTTGATGCAGAGAACAACACCATTCTTATTAAGGGTGCAATTCCTGGCCCAATCGGAACAACAGTATTTCTCAAGTCTGCTTCAAAGAAAGCAGTTTCCGAGAGCACTGTGAAGACTGAAAAGGCAGGTGCATAACGATGTCACTAACAATCGACATTAACGACGCACAAGGAAAGAAAGTTGGCTCATTTGATCTGCCAGCTGAAATCTTTGATGTGCAAGTAAACATTCCATTGATTCACCAAGTTGTTACTGCTCAACTCGCAGCTGCTCGCCAAGGAACACACAAGGCGAAGAACCGCGGCGAAGTAAGCGGTGGTGGAAAGAAACCGTTTAAGCAGAAGGGAACAGGTCGCGCTCGTCAGGGTTCAACCCGTTCACCAAATCAACGTCACGGTGGTGTTGCACAAGGTCCAGTGCCACGTCTTTATGATCAACGAACACCAAAGAAGATGATTGCCGCTGCACTTCGTGGCGTGCTCTCTGATCGTCAACGCAATGAACGAATTCATATCGTGGACGGCATTGTGAGCGAGCCATCAACAAAGGGTGCACTCACTGCAGTTCGTCAATTCTCTGATCGTAAGAAAGTTCTCGTTGTAGTTGCTCGTAGCGAGAATGATGTCTGGCGTTCACTTCGCTCTGTCGAAGATGTTCACCTCATCGTCGCTGATCAACTCAACGCATATGACGTTGTGAATTCTGATGACGTCGTCTTCTCACATGATGCGATTAAAGATTTCATCGCCGGTCCAGCAAAGGGCAAAGCTGTTACAGCAGTTGCTCGTGAGAGCGAAGTAGGAGTATCAGCATGAACGACCATCGCGACGTATTAATTGCACCAGTTGTATCGGAGAAGTCATACGGCTTGCTCGATCAGAACAAATACACATTCCTTGTTGCAACTCACGCCAATAAGACTCAAATCAAAATTGCAGTCGAAAAGATTTTCGGTGTGAAGGTACTCAAGGTCAACACGATGAACCGCGAAGGCAAGAAGAAACTCACACGTTTCGGTCTTGGTAAGCGGAGCGACACTAAGCGTGCAATTGTGCAAATTGCTGCTGGTGAACGTATCGACATCTTCGGAGGCCCAGTTTCCTAACGGAAACAGGGAAAGGGGAAAACAATGGCACTTCGTAAGTTAAAGCCAGTAACGCCAAGCTCTCGCGGCGCAAGCGTTCCTGACTTCGCTGAAATCACCCGCTCAACTCCGGAAAAGTCTCTGCTCCGACCAGTTCATAGCAAGGGTGGCCGTAACGCATCCGGCAAAGTCACTACACGTCATCAAGGCGGCGGACACAAGCGCGCATATCGCGTGATTGATTTCCTTCGCAACGATAAAGATGGCATTCCAGCAAAAGTTGCGCATATTGAATACGACCCAAATCGTTCTGCGCGCATTGCACTCATTCACTTTGCTGATGGCGAGAAGCGTTACATCATCGCGCCAAATAAATTAGAACAAGGCGACAAGATTGAAAATGGTCCATCTGCAGATATCAAGCCAGGCAATAACTTGCCACTTCGCAATATCCCAGTCGGTACCGTGATTCA
>RFMS01000024.1 GCA_009927575.1 Actinomycetota bacterium | reverse complement strand
GCTCCTCGTGGAAGGGAACTTCTGCGAGGGGCATACGGTATCTCGTGCGGTAAGAAGTTGGAAAATTCTCGTCTAGACTTTCCGCCTGCGCCGCGGGGCGTAGCGTAGTGGCTAGCGCGCTTGCTTTGGGAGCAAGAGATCGAGAGTTCGAGTCTCTCCGCCCCGACCAGAAATTAAAAACCCTGAAGGAGATCCGTGAAAAGCGCTGTCGAAACACTCTCACCAACACGTGTACGCATTTCTATTGATGTTGATTTCAAAGAGTTAGAACCGCACGTTAAGACCGCGTATCAAACAATCTCCGAAAAAGTAGTAATCCCAGGATTTAGAAAAGGCAAGGTTCCTGCTTCACTTATTGATCAACGCGTGGGACGCGCTGCAGTTTTAGATGAAGCAATTAATTCAGCACTTCCATCTTTTTACACTCAAGTAACTCGTGAACATGATGTCCTCCCAATTGGACGTCCAGCGGTTGATATCACTTCACTTGAAGATAACAAGGCAGTTTCTTTTACAGTTGAAGTTGAAATTCGCCCTGAGATTACGCTTCCTGATTTCAGCTCATTAGAAGTCAAAGTAGATGATGTAGCGGTCACTGATAAAGATGTCGATGATCAAATTGATGAACTTCGCAAACGTTTTGGAACGCTTACGACAGTTGAGAAAACTGTAGAAGACGGCGACTTTGTTTCCATGGATTTGCTTGCAAGCGTAGATGGCAAAGAAATTGATGGCGGATCAGCGAATGGAATTTCGTACGAAGTAGGCAGCAAGAAGATGATCGTTGGCCTCGATGAGGCGCTTGTAGGAATGAAACTTGGCGAATCAAAATCTTTCAATGCACCATTAGTTGGTATGGAAGAAGGACAGAGTGGCGATATTAAGGTCACTGTTCAAGCTGTAAAGACTCGTGAGCTTCCTGAGCTCAATGACGAATTTGCGAAGTTGGCAAGCGAATTCGACACGTTGGAAGATTTGAAGAAAGACACCCGCGAGCGTTTGACCCGCTTGAAGGCGATGGAGCAAGGCGCACAGGCCCGAGATCTTCTCGTGCAGCAATTGATTGACACGATGAATGTGCCAGTTCCTGAAGGAATTGTTGAAGAAGAAGTGAACGCTCACCTTGAGAAGGAGAATCGTCTAGATGACGACACTCATCGCAAAGAGGTCACAGAAGAAATCATTAAGAGCATTTCAACGGACTTCATTCTCGACGCAATTGTGCGTAAAGAAGAAGTACAAATTACCGATATGGAAATGACTGAATATTTAGTGAGATCAGCCGCGCGTTATGGAATGGCTCCTGAGCAATTCATTCAAGAGGTTCAACAATCAGGTCAGGTTTCAACGCTAGTTGCTGATGTGACTCGAACAAAGGCGCTTGCTGTTGCACTTGAGCGAGTAAAGGTCACAGATGCATCAGGACGAGCAGTTGATTTAGAGGCGTTACGTCCAAAACCTGCTGACGAGAGTGAAGCTGCTGCGGAATAACCGCTCCGCTTAGAGCGAACACGGGTCGATTTCCGATCTTTTTGGGAAATTGCGGAAGCAAATCGCGCTAAACATTGTTAGGGTCTTTACTAGTAGAAATTCTCATTAAGAGTTCAGTTGTACCCAGGAGGCGTCGTGGAGCTCGGTTTAGATGACCAGGTTTACAACCGATTATTGAAGGAACGCATCATCTTCCTTGGATCGGTCGTTGAAGATTCAATGGCGAATGCAATCGCCGCTCAGATGTTGCTCCTTGCAGCAGAAGATCCCAATAAAGATATTTACCTTTACATCAACTCACCAGGCGGATCAGTGACTGCGGGTATGGCTATTTACGACACGATGCAATACATCAAAAACGATGTCGCAACAGTTGCGATGGGACTTGCAGCGTCCATGGGTCAGTTCTTGTTATGTGCAGGAGCGCCAGGAAAGCGTTACGCATTGCCACACGCTCGCATCATGATGCACCAACCGTCAGGCGGGATCGGTGGAACGGCGAGCGATATCAAAATTCAAGCAGAGCAGATGTCTCACACCAAGAAGACAATGGCTGAATTAATTGCGATGCACACTGGTCAGAAGATTGAAAACATCACTGCTGATTCAGATCGTGATCGCTGGTTTACTGCTGAAGAAGCAAAGGAATATGGCTTTGTTGATCACGTTGTGAAATCAGCCGGACAAGTTTCAGGAAGCGGAGGAACAGCGCGATGACCATCAATCCGTTGAACCACACCAGTCGATACGTTCTTCCAACAATTGAAGAGCGCACCACATATGGTTACAAGCGACTTGATCCTTATACAAAACTCTTTGAAGAGCGCATTATTTTCTTAGGTCAAGCAATCGATGACACCGTTGCAAATGACGTCATGGCACAGTTATTGACTTTGGAATCAATGGATCCAGATCGTGACATCATGATGTACATCAATTCACCAGGTGGATCATTTACTGCGTTAACTGCAATTTATGACACGATGCAATTCGTACGCCCTGATGTGATGACTATCTGTTTGGGACAAGCAGCTTCAGCTGCGGCAGTTCTATTAGCAGGCGGAACAAAAGGAAAGCGTTACGCACTTGAACATTCACGAATCCTGATTCACCAACCATATTCAGAAGGTGGCGGACAGGGATCGGATATTGAAATTCAAGCAAAAGAAGTTCTTCGTATGCGCGCGCTTTTGGAAGAGATGTTGTCAAAGCATTCCTCGAAGCCAAA
>RFMS01000117.1 GCA_009927575.1 Actinomycetota bacterium | reverse complement strand
TTGATTGACAAGGCTATTTGCTGCTAACTCTAAGTAACTCCACAAAATAACCCGATCCGCTTCTTCAATCGATAACTCATCTACGGCAGATTTCATACAACGAAGCCAGGCATCGCGAGCCGCCAAATCAATATGGAATTGTGCATGACGCATTCGAAGTCGTGGGTGGCCACGTTGCTCTTGATAAGTCGATGGCCCTCCCCAATATTGCTCAAGGAACATCATCAGTCGTTGGGCAGCGCCATGGAAATCTTCATCGGGATACATTGGTTTGAGAATTGGATCAATCGCCACTAGCGCATAAAAATGCGAAACAAGCTGCTCAAAAGTAGCTCGCCCGCCTACGCGGTCGTAGAACGAATCCATATTCGTAATTTACAACTTAATGATTGATCGGCTTACTGATTCGCGTCACTGCATATGCTGCAATCACGCAGAGCACGCCAGTTAAATAAAACGAGAGCGCATAATCGCCGAATTTGACCCGCACTAGCGCTGCCGTGAATGCGGCAAAAGAGCCACCAATTTGATGGATGCAAATACCCAACCGTAAATCACAGTGCCTCGCTCTTGCCCAAGAATATTTCGACAATCATCACCGTTGGTGGAACTGTTGCTACCCAGTCCAACCCATAGAACACAATAAAAATTAATGTGGTCGGATGAATGGTTGAGAAGAGAATTGAAGGAAGCAAGAAGAGTGAAAGTCCTCGCAAGAAATAATAGAAGAAGAGCAATTTTCGCGGATCAATTCGATCTGTTAACCAACCAGAGAAAATGGTTCCGATAACATCAAAGACTCCGATCATTGCGAGCAAACTTGCTGCGGTCACTTCGACCATTCCGTGATCATGGCGGCCGGAATAAAGTGCGTTCCAATTAATCCACTCGTTGAAAGTCCACAGACAAAGAAAGAAAAAGTAAGTAACCAGAAATCGCGACTCTTCGAGGCACGCTTCAAACTATCAATCGCAAGTTGCGCTGCCTTCATTGTTGGAGGGGCTGGTGGAACCCAGTCACTTGGAGCGCCATATGGCTTTAAACCAAAATCACTTGGCTTCTCTTTTAAGAAGATAAAGATCAGTGGCACCATCACAAATGCACCGCTTGCTACCAATATCGAAACATGTCGCCATCCTTGCGATGTCGCAAGCGAAGCCATGCCTGGTAAGAAAACTAATTGTCCGGTTGCTGTTGCTGCAGTCAATACACCCATCACTGCGCCGCGCTTTTCAATAAACCAACGGCCCGCTACAGACGCTGCAAATACCAACGCCATCGAACCTGAACCAAGTCCTACTACTACTCCCCACAGCAGCATCAATTGCCATGGTTGGTTCATCCAAATTGTGCAGAGCGCTCCTGTACCAAGTGCAGTAAGTGCACACATCACTACGCGTCGAATACCAAACCTTTCCATCAACGCCGCAGCGAAAGGTGCCATAAGTCCGTAGAGAAGAACATTGAT
>RFMS01000188.1 GCA_009927575.1 Actinomycetota bacterium | reverse complement strand
GACAACAATTCGAGGCTTTGCGAGGTAACGACGCTTATGTACTTGTCGAATGAAGTACTTGATCATGAGCGCGGTTGTATCGAAGTCTGCAATCACACCATCTTTCAATGGTCGAATTGCAACAATGCTTCCTGGTGTACGGCCGATCATCTTCTTCGCTTCTGCACCTACCGCGAGAACTGCACCAGTATCTTGATTAACGGCTACGACTGAAGGTTCGTTGAGAACAATTCCGCGACCACGCACATACACCAAGGTATTTGCGGTGCCAAGGTCGATCGCCATATCGCGACCAAGGAAGGACCAACGGCTTGAACTCTCTGACATGTACTTCTCCTCTGCCTATCTCTTTGCTAATTAATTCTCTTATTTATTACTTCTCTTACTTTCCAAAAAAGATTGCGATCTCTCGCTCTGCGCTTGCCACTGAATCTGAACCATGCACGATGTTCTGTACAACTTTTGTGCCTTGATCGCGAGCTAAATCACCGCGAATAGAACCTGGCGCAGCCACAGTTGGATCAGTAACTCCTGCGAGTGAGCGGAATCCTTCAATGACTCGCTCCCCTTCGGCAATCATCGCGACAATTGGTCCAGACATCATAAATTCGACAAGCGGTTCAAAAAATGGTTTCCCTTGGTGCTCTTCATAATGTTTCTCAAGCGTTGCACGATCTGCGTTCAACATACGAAGTGCAGTGACGACATAACCTTTTCGTTCAACTCGAGAAATAACTTCACCGACTAAGCCGCGACGTACACCGTCTGGCTTAACGAGGATTAAGGTGCGTTCTTTACTCACGGGCATAGTGTATTCGCGAAGTGAGAAAAACGAGAATCGTGCGGATTTAACTCCGATTAGCGAGATTTCTCGCCTTTGCTGCCTCACCCTTGCGACCGACAATAATCGCAGCTACCCAGAGTGCGACAAACAGACCACCGATAAAAAACATCGTCGGAACGACAAAACCATAGAAGAAGATCCCTAATTGAATTACTGAACCAATAATCCATCCCGTGCGTTTCTTTAACATTCCAGCAGAGAGAAGTGCAATTAATCCAATGACTCCGCCAAGTGCAACTTCCCAACCGCTCGAATTATCTTTTGCACTCAACATGGCAAATCCCATTAACAGGAATTCCATAGAAAGTACTGATGCGCCAAGAATTCTCATTGTTGTTCTGAACTTTCTCGTGAACTCATTCGACGAAGTATGGCGCGAGCTTCTCCTGCTGTCACAACTGATCCTGTAATGAGCACAGCGCAATTTTCATCATTCACATCATTATCCAATTTTGCTTGTTCGACTGCTTTAACAATTGCATCGGTCAGCGTTGGAATGGATGTGACGCGATCTGGTCCATAGATAGAGTGGGCTAACGCCTCTACATCATGTATCGCAGCACTTCTTGGCGACGAATTCGCAGTCACCACAACTCGATCTGCGATCTCATCGAGTCCTTCGAGTATTCCGCGTACATCTTTATCGCCCATCGGAGCAACCACTGTGATGATGGAGCTGAAATCAAACTCTTCGGTAATCGTTCGAACTAGCGCTGCCACGCCATGCGGATTGTGCGCAGCATCAATAATCACTGTGGGATTGCGATGGAGAACTTCACACCGACCTGGTGAATCAACTTGAGCCAAGCCTGCTCGGATAATCTCATCATCGACTTGTTTGCTCCCTGCAAATGCTTCAACTGCTGCAATCGCACTCGCCGCATTCGAGCCTTGATGCGCTCCATACAGTGGAATAAAGAGATCTTCATACGTACGCGTTAATCCTTGGACTGTCACCACTTGCCCACCGACAGCTAACTCTCGTTTTAAGAGTGAGAATTCAATGCCTTCGCGCAATGGCAACGCTTCTTGTTCTACACATCGCGCCATCAATATTTTCGCCACTTCTGGCTCTTGTCGAGCAAGCACAACTGCAGAGTGAGGTTTGATAATGCCGGACTTAGTCTTCGCAATTTCTTCAATGGTATTTCCAAGATATTGCATGTGATCAAGTCCGATTGGAGTGATGACCGATACCGCAGAATTAATAACGTTGGTGGCATCCCATTCACCACCCATTCCCACTTCAAATATCCCCACATCAACTGGATACTCTGCGAACGCAACGAATGACATCGCCACCATTACTTCGAAGAATGAAAGCGGATGTGGTTGTCGCTCATCAATCATGTCGAGATAGAGCGCGATATCGTTATATGTTGCGACAAAACCTTCTGGCGTAATTGGTTCGTAGTTGATTGCGATTCGCTCTGTGATTGATTCCAAATGTGGACTTGTAAATCGACCTGTTCGAAGATCCATTTCATACAACATCGAATCAATCATGCGCGTCGTTGTTGTCTTGCCATTCGTTCCGGTGATGTGGACTGTCGGGTATGACAATTGCGGTGAACCCAATGCATCACTCAACGCCGCGATGCGATCAAGAGTTGGTTCTAACCGAGTCTCTGGCCACCGTTTAAGCAGAGCAGTCTCAACTGCGTGGAGCCGTTCACGATCATCGGCAGTTGTCACAACTAAGCCTTTGGCAGTGATGCGAGAAGTGCAGTAATACGTTCAATCTCAGCGTTGCAAAAATCTAACCGCTCGCGAATCTCCTTCACAACTTCCATTGGCGCTTTAGCCATAAAGTTTTCATTATTGAGTTTAACTTCCGCAGTCTTTTTATCTTTCTCAATCGTTGCTAAATCTTTTGTTAAACGTGCTCGCTCCGCGCCAACATCAATTGCGCCAGTCAGATCGAACTCCACAACAAATCTGCCGATTTCAACTTTCGCGCTTGGGTTAAATGTCTCGGTCGCAGGTTCTAATTTGGTAATAAAACGAACTGAGCTCTCATAAGCAGATAATCCGCCTTCAGTAAGTCCTGAAATACGAGCCGCAATCTTTGCTGAGGTTTTGATCCCTTGATCATTACGGAATCGACGAATCTCAGTAATGAGTGTTTGTAAATCTCCGACTAATCCTGCAACCGATTCCGCATTGTGAAGCGGTGTTGCGACCGGCCATTGTGCAACAACGAGTGATTCGCCGTGAGTAAGCGGCTTCCATAACGCTTCGGTAATGAATGGCATGATTGGGTGAAGAAGACGCAGTAGCTGATCAAAGACATGGCCGAGCACTCGTTTCGTTGCTTCCGCTTCTGCGCCACCGCGTGCAAAGACATCTTTAGTAAGTTCGAGATACCAATCGCACACATCGTCCCATGCAAAGTGATAGACGGCGTCACATGCTTTCTGAAATTCAAATGCTTCAAGATTGCTATCGACTTCAGTGATTGTTTCATTGAGGCGATTCAAGATCCATTGGTCAATATGATTTAACGTTTGTGGCTCTGGAAGTGCACCGTTGACATGGGCACCATTCATCATCGCAAAGCGCGATGCATTCCATAATTTCGTTGCGAAGTTACGTGATCCTGCTACCCACTCTTCAGCTAACGCTTGATCAGTACCAGGATTTGCGCCACGAGCTAATGTAAAGCGCAACGCATCCGAACCGTACTTATCCATGAATTCCAATGGATCAACTGTGTTGCCTCGCGACTTCGACATCTTCTTTCCATGTTTGTCACGAACTAAACCGTGGAGCGCAATAACTCCAAATGGTTCAACGCCATCCATCGCAAAAAGTCCCATGATCATCATGCGCGCTACCCAGAAGAACAAAATGTCGTAGCCCGTCACTAAAACAGAGGTCGGATAAAACTTCTTGAGATCAGCAGTCTGTTCTGGCCAACCTAGTGTTGAGAACGGCCATAAACCTGATGAGAACCATGTATCAAGAACATCCGAATCTTGTGTGTAACCTGCTGGTGCGCTCTCGCCCGGACCAACGACAACCATTTCATCATTAGGTCCGTACCAAACCGGAATTCGATGTCCCCACCACAATTGTCGTGAGATACACCAATCATGCATGTTGTCGACCCAATCAAAATAACGCGGCTCCATCTCAACCGGATCGATTTTCACTTTGCCATTTCGCACGGCATCTCCGGCAGCTTGAGCAAGTGGCGCAACTTTGACGAACCATTGTTTAGAAAGTCGAGGTTCAACAATTGTTGAGCAACGTTGGCAATGACCAACTGAATGCTTATAAGGGCGCTTCTCCCAACCAATTCGACCATCGGCGCGGAGTTGTTCTACGACTGCTTTGCGCGCAGTGAATCGATCCATGCCATCAAATTGTGTTCCAGTACCAGCCATCACGCCTTCTTCATTCATGATGACAACGAATGGAACGTTATGGCGAACTGCCATTTCAAAGTCGTTTGGATCATGCGCTGCAGTAACTTTTACTGCACCTGTACCGAACTCTGGATCAACAATCTCATCGGCAATAATCGGAATCATTCGATCGACATACGGCAAGCGCACTGTCTTGCCAATCATGTCGCGATAACGCGGATCATTGGGATTTACCGCTACTGCCCCATCACCCAGCATTGTTTCTGGCCGAGTTGTCGCAATGGAAATCTGATTTTCACCGGCATCGCCATATGTAATTTGAACAAATTCGCCATCAATTTCCTGGTGTTCTACTTCGATATCAGAGAGCGCAGTGAGGCACCGTGGACACCAATTGATGATTCGCTCTGCTCGATAAATTAAACCTTTGTCATAAAGATTTTTGAAAATTGTTAAGACCGCTTTGGATAGCCCTTCATCCATTGTGAAACGCTCACGCGTCCAATCAACCGACGCGCCAAGTCGCTTCATCTGATTGAGGATCGCGCCACCTGATTCTGCTTTCCACTCCCAAACTTTCTTCACAAACTCTTCGCGACCTAAGTCATGTCGTGATTTACCTTGGGCAGCTAGTTGTCGCTCCACAACATTTTGCGTTGCGATACCTGCGTGATCCATTCCTGGTAACCAGAGCGCTTCAAAACCTTTCATCCGCTTCATTCGAATCAAAGAATCTTGAATCGTCATATCAAGTGCGTGGCCAATATGAAGACTTCCGGTCACATTGGGTGGCGGAATAACAATCGTGAATGGTTTCTTATCTGAGTGCGGATTTGCTGTGAAGTATCCAGCTTTTAGCCACGCGTCATAGAGCGCGCCTTCAATGTCAGAAGGTGTGAAACTTGATGGCAACTCAGTCATAAGGAGACGAAGTCTAGATTAAGCGGACTTCTCTTCCGAACGCTTAGAAGAACGCTTTGGCGTCGTTATGCCGCGTTCAACATATGTTGGCGCAACATGGTTCTCGACAACTTCTGGCGTCACGATGACTTTGCCGATCTCTTTCTTACCTGGAACTTCATACATCACAGGCAAGAGCACTTCTTCCATAATCGCGCGAAGACCTCGAGCACCAGTGCCACGTTTAATCGCTTGATCTGCAATCACGTTAAGAGCTTCTTCGGTGATTTCAAGTTCTACGTCATCCATCTCAAAGAGGTGTTGATACTGCTTCACAAGCGCGTTCTTTGGTTCGGTAAGAATCTGCAAAAGCGCTGCGCGATCAAGATTTTCTACGCTGGTAACAATTGGCAGACGACCAATGAATTCAGGGATCATGCCGAACTTCAAAAGATCTTCCGGCATCACATCTGCAAAGTGATCAATTGCCTTCTTCTCTTCAAGTGATTGCAACGTTGCATTAAAACCAACGCCTGCTTTTCCTTTTCGGCTTTCGATAATCTTCTCAAGTCCTGCGAATGCGCCACCTACAATAAAGAGAACATTCGTAGTGTCGATTTGAATGAATTCTTGGTGTGGGTGTTTACGACCACCTTGTGGTGGAACAGATGCAGTTGTTCCTTCAAGAATTTTCAAAAGCGCTTGCTGAACACCTTCACCAGAAACATCTCGCGTAATTGATGGGTTCTCACTCTTGCGTGCAACTTTATCAATTTCGTCGATATAAATAATTCCGGTCTCAGCTTTCTTCACATCAAAATCAGCTGCTTGAATTAGTTTCAGCAGAATATTTTCCAACATCTTCACCGACGTAACCTGCTTCGGTAAGCGCAGTTGCATCTGCGATTGCAAATGGCACATTCAACATTCGAGCCAAAGTTTGCGCGAGCAGTGTTTTTCCAGAACCAGTTGGACCAAGTAACAAAATATTGCTCTTTGCTAATTCCACACCATCTTCGCGACGTCCATCGCCAGCTTTGATTCGCTTGTAGTGGTTATACACGCAACTGAGAGCGACTTCTTTGCACGTTCTTGTCCGATCACATATTGATCGAGGAATTCATAAATTTCATTTGGCTTTGGCAGCTCTTGTAATCCGAGCGAGGTACTTTCATTTAATTCGTCTTCAATAATCTCGTTACAGAGATCGATACATTCATCGCAGATATAGACGCCTGGACCGGCGATCAGTTTCTTTACTTGCTTCTGAGTCTTGCCGCAGAAGGAACACTTCAGCAGGTCACCGCTTTCACCGATGCGAGTCACGACATTCCTTCTCTCTATCCCGTGGGGAAATGTTTCGGGAGTAGGTAAATCGTAGAGAAGCCGTTCGCGAGATGTCGGTTATTTCTGTTCGCTTACAGAGGAATTAACCTCAGGAGTCTTCAATCGCGTCACTCCAGGAACTGCCAAAACCGCTAAACCTGTGACGATATGAAAAATCACAACAAATATCAGAACGTTTCGAATTCCGAATGCTTCGGTTGTCGGACCAGCTAACGCCATACCTAACGGCAAGAGTGAGAGCGACCCCATGTGATCGACAGAGAACACTCTTCCTTGTAACTCTTGCGGAACTTCTCGCTGAATTGCAGTAGACCAATAAATTCCAAATGGTTCAGTTGATGCACCTAAAACAAAGTAAGCAAAGATCACCCACCAACTTGCAAACGGAAATGCAAGTGCAAGCGGACCTACCGCAAAAAATAACCAGGCAATGACTGAAACTAATCCTGGCTTATTCGATTTAATGCGAGCCCAGATTAACGCCGAGACTGCGCCGCCAATTCCGGCTGCAGCAGATGCAGCAGCAAAAGTGAAGTTTCCTTCGAATTCACTCTTCGTCACAACCGGCAACATCACTGACTCAATTCCAATGACGACCATTAACTGAATCGCTGCCATCACAATAATCGCAGCCACCCATGGCATGTTCTTTACTGTGCGAATTCCTTCTTTGAAATCAGCAAAGAAAGAATTGCTCTGTGGTTTTGTTTCAATCGAACCTTCTTTGAGTGGAAAGAGCAGCGCTGTTCCAACGAGAAATCCCACTGCAGTTATTAAGAAAGTTTTATGACTACCAACAAGTGCAACAAATAACCCACCAATTGCCGGACCGAGAATTGCACCTACTCGTGCAGTAACGCTACGAAGCGCATTACCTGCGGGAAGTAATTCATTGGGAAGAAGACTTGGCAATATTGCAGCAGAAGCTGGCATTCCAAGCGCTTCGCCAGTTCCCATTAAGAAAACAATTACCGCCAATGTCCATGTTGGAAGTCCTGCCGTTGTCACGAGAAATAACGCCAACGTAAGTATTCCGCGCGTGATATCGGCGATGATCATGATGTATTTGCGTTTAAATCTATCTGCCCATACCCCACCAAAACCTGCGAGCACTACGCCAGAAAGAATTCGTGAAGCAAGGATTAAACCTAACGTTGTTGCACTTCCGCCTTCATCAAGCACC
>RFMS01000100.1 GCA_009927575.1 Actinomycetota bacterium | reverse complement strand
TAACTCCCAACCACATGTCGCTCAACTCCGTCTCGTAGGACGATCCGAAATGAAGCGCCATGTCCAAAACGTGGCAACGGTCGCAGATATTCCTTAAAAGAAACTGGGTCGAGGCTTTGAAATGTATTCAAAAGCGCCTTCCACGCGAAGTTTCCTAAGACTAGAAAGGAGCGAACGGTAGGAAGAAGGAGTTCAACTTCACGGAGAAGATAAGGCGCGCATCGAGCGCTCTCCTCGTTCGTCGGTTTGTTATCTGGTGGCGCGCATCGAACTGCACACGCAATCCGCGTTCCATAAAGTTCTTGGCCATCGTTACGCGAAGTACTTGTAGGGATCTTTGCTAAACCATTTCGATATAACGAGCCATAGAGCCAATCACCGGAACGATCACCGGTAAATATTCGACCAGTTCTATTTGCGCCATGAGCGCCAGGAGCTAACCCAATAATCAATAATGTCGCATCGGTGGGGCCAAAACTTGGAATGGGGCGACCCCAATATTCTTCATCCGCATATGCCTTGCGCTTCTCTATTGCAACGCTTTTGCACCATTTCTCTAATCTGGAACATGCGTTACATTCAATAATTTTCTTATTTAAAACATTGAGCGACTTTATTTGAGGTGCAATAAGTTGCGGTTTACTTCTCGGCAAGTGACCACGCCATTCCATCAAGTATGTCTGACTCAGATGCAACAAATTCTTGTGCACCTGTCGCACTCATAATTCGCGAGAGAACCAGCGAACCAGCTGAGATGACATCGACTCGACCTGGATGCATATAGCCCAGCGCTGCGATCTCATCTCGCTTCATCGCAGCAAATGTCGCTGCAATTTCATGCGTTCTGTCAGCGCTAATTCGAGAGAGATGAATTGCGTAGCGATCATAATGATCAAGGCCGAGCGCTGCCGCGGCAACTGTTGTGGCGGTGCCAGCAACGGCAATCACCGTACGTGCTTGAGTTATCGGTACTTCTGTTGCTGCTTCCGCAATAGCGGCGTCAATATCTGCAATTGCGGCAGATTGTGCGGTTTTCGAGAGCGGCGATGTTAATTGATGCCGTTCAGCCATCCGCACACAGCCCACATTCACACTTCGTGCTGAGATAACGCTTTCCGTGCCGAAAACAAACTCGGTTGATCCACCGCCGATATCTACGACAAGAAATGGGCCTTCGGATTTTGCTAATTCTTTTGTCGCGCCGAGAAAAGAGAGGGCCGCTTCTTCGGTTCCTGGAATTACTTCAGGAGTGATGCCTAATATTTCTTCAACGCCTTTAATAAAAAGTTCTCGATTCGTTGCATCTCTGGTGGCACTTGTCGCACAGAAACGAATTCGCTCGACACCTCGTCGCGCTATCTCTTGAGAAAAGGTTTGTAAAGCGGTTAGCGTTCGATCAATTGCTTCTAATTTAAACGACTTGTTTTGATCAACACCTTCACCTAACCGCACCACTTCCATGGTGCGATAAATTTCGCGAAAATTCCCATTACTTATATCGGCAATTAATAATCGAAGTGAATTAGTACCGCAATCAATCGTTGCTACACGCATTGCGCCACCATTCTGGAAGGTGTGAAAGAGCTTCATCGCCAAGTGGATTAACGCCTTCGCCAGCTGCAAGCGAATGTGCAATGAGCGAATGTAAACACTTCACGCGATCAGGCATACCGCCTGCCGAAATTCCGGCGATCTCGGGAACATCAATACCCAACGCAGCACGAGCCGCTAAATAATCCATATGGGCAGCCATATATTCACCGGCTAACTCAGGATCTTTTACCAACCGTTCTGACATTTCCGCCATCAAACCGGTTGTCTCCAGCGTTGAAATTGCAGCAGTTAAACGCGGACAGGTTGCGTAATAAAAAGTAGGAAATGGTGATCCATCACTAAGTCGCGGCGGAGTTTCAACCACATCAGGATTTCCGCATGGACAGCGATGCGCTACCGCATGAACATCTCGCGGCGTTCGTTGTAACTGCTCAGCTATCACTGATAAGTCACGCTCTGTTGGCTTCTCACCCACCTGACGCGCCAACCGAAGTAATGGATGAGATAACTCTGGAATACCAAGGAATTCCTAATGGAAATTGTTCAGAGACTGGCGCAGCTGTTGAAAGCGAATTCGCTGAAGCGCCCGTTGCGCCAATAACGATGTATTCGCGCTCGCCGGGAAGAACAAAGTGAAGTCGTTTTCTCGCCTGCGTTTTAATGTACTGAGTGTCTTTCCACTGTTCTAACTCAGCACGCGCTGCAGCAAGTTGTTGAGCGTTATCGGAAACGTTGGCACGGAGTGCGCTTATTTGCGCGCGCTGAACAAAGTAATTTTTTACTGGTGGGGCTAACGTCAACGCTGCAATAAAAAGTGCGAGCAAGACAATAAATACTCTGCCTGAAATTCCAGCTTCCTCAAGTCTCGATACAAGGACTTGAGGCGCTCGTTGAATTCTTTTACGCACCTGCCAATTATGACTTGAAGCGAGGGAAAGCGCTGCGACCTGCGTAGCGCGCGCTATCGCCTAACTCTTCTTCAATGCGGAGCAATTGATTGTATTTCGCTACCCGCTCACTACGAGCAGGAGCACCGGTCTTGATCTGTCCGCATTCGGCAGCAACAGCAAGATCCGCGATTGTGGTGTCTTCAGTTTCACCCGAACGATGACTCATCATTGATCGATAGCCAGCGCGATGTGCCATTGATACTGCATCAAGAGTTTCAGTGAGCGTACCGATTTGATTAACTTTTACTAAGAGCGCATTTGCAGTGTGAGATTCAATTCCACGAGCAAGTCGAGTGGGGTTGGTGACAAAGAGATCATCGCCTACGAGTTGAATTTTTGAACCTAACTCTTTTGTCATGGCGTTCCAACCATCCCAATCATCTTCTGAGAGCGGATCTTCGATAGAGACGATCGGGTAATTTTCAACCAAACCTTTGTAGTAGTTGATGAGATCGGTTGATGAAAGTTTTGAACCCTCAAATGCGTAACTTCCGCTTTCATAGAATTCTGTGGCAGCGACATCCATCGCGAGTGCAATCTCGGACCCGGTCTTAAATCCAGCCTTTTCGATTGCTTCGAGAATGAGATCTAGCGCAGCTCTATTGCTATCTAAATTAGGTGCAAAGCCACCTTCATCACCAATGCTGGTAGCAAGACCACGTTTCTTTAATACCGATTTAAGGCTGTGGTAAATCTCTGCGCCCCATCGAAGTGACTCTCGAAATGTTGGAGCACCAATTGGGGCAATCATGAATTCTTGAATATCAACATTGGTATCTGCGTGCGCGCCACCGTTGAGAATGTTCATCATGGGAACAGGCAATGTCGCCGCATTTGGGCCACCGATGTAGCGGAAGAACGATAGGTCGGCGCTCTCTGCGGCAGCTTTTGCAGCAGCAAGTGATACGCCAAGAATTGCATTTGCACCTAGCCGAGATTTGTTTGGAGTGCCATCTAATGCAATCATCGTTTCGTCGATGATGCGTTGATCTTGTGCTTCAAGACCCTCTACTTCTGGTGCAATCTCTTCAATGACATGTGCGACTGCCTTTTCAACACCTTTACCAAGATATCGACTACCACCATCGCGAAGTTCAGCAGCTTCAAATGCTCCAGTTGATGCGCCACTTGGAACTGCCGCGCGTCCAACTGTGCCATCGTCGAGAATAACTTCTACTTCAACAGTTGGATTGCCGCGGGAATCTAGAATTTCGCGAGCGCCGATAATGTCAATTGCTGCCACAAGAATCTCCAGTTGTACTCAATGTTTCACAAAGTCTACAGGGTTATTACTTTGGTGAAGAATTTCGCAATTTTTCAGCATATGCGAGCGCTGCGCTTCGAAGCGCAGATTCCGGATCAATATTATTTTTATCGGCGAGTTCAACAATCGCCATCAACGCATCTCCGACGGATTTTTCAGAGACCTCACCTCGTTGTATGTCTTGCAACTCATAATGTGGCAGCTCGACGCCATTCTTTCCTGCTCGATGAATTAATTTGGCGGCAAGAGGTAACGCTGGCTGACCTAGTGGAACGCCATCAATGACAGACGTTCTCGTTTTCTCCGCATTCTTGATTGCTTCCCAATTCTGCTTGACTTCATCACTTGTTTTTGCGCTCGCTTCGCCAAATACATGTGGATGGCGATTGATAAGTTTCTCTGCAACGCCTTCTGCAACATCATTCACGTTGAATGGTTTATCGCTTCGCTCTTCCGCAATCCGTGCATGAAAATAGACCTGCAAGAGTAAGTCACCTAACTCTTCTTTCATCGCTTCTGCGTCGCCACTCTCAACTGCTTCGATATATTCGTAGGCTTCTTCGAGAAGATATTTCAGAAGCGATTCATGAGTTTGTTCAGCATCCCATGGACAACCGCCTGGTGATCGCAGCCGATCCATTACCTCCGCTAAGCGTAGTAATTGCTCAGTTGGGTAGGTCATTTCAGCAATACGTTATGGCTTAACTGCATCACCAGCAGCAGTTGCATCTTCAATCATGCCAGTCGTCGCATTCCATGTTCCGTACTTTGGATTGACCGTTATTTTCAATTTCTTTGCTGTGCTCAAGATTGCTTCTTGCACAACAGAAGCTGCATCTGCCTGTGCAACTCCGGTAGCGATAATGGCATCGGTCAGTTTCTGAACGATGACATCTCGTCGAAGAACCAATTCAGTATCTTTACTTGCAATCGCAGCTTGCACTAAAACTAATTTCAATTTCTCTTCGCCACCGAGTTGGCTCACGATGCTTGCTCGATATTTCTCAACATCTGAAGTAGTGACAGTGATGTTCTCTGCCTTTGCCACTTCTTCGATAACCGCAGAAGTGAGTAGGAATTGCAATTGTCCACGTGTGAGATCAGCACCAGTCGTGAGTTGCATTTGTGACGTATCAACACCTTGACGCTCAGCAAGTACCTGGTTAACGCTCGCTTCGACATCTTTCAAAGTGATTTCTGAAGAACCATAAGTTGCAGCTGCGCTCATATGAGAACAGGCAGCAAGCACAAGTGCGGCTAACCCCGCAGATAACGTTGTCAGTAGTTTCTTCACGAACTTCTCACTTTCCCAGTTATGTCATCGAGGACGTTAAGCGTCCACGTAATGAGCGCAGTATTCCTTATCCCCTCTGATTTCTCCGAATCCTCCGATTCGGTCGCTTCTGTTGCATCAGAAGAGGAGATCAAGCCTTCAAGGAATGTCTTTGGTCGAGCAATTAACACGTTCTTTGAAGCAGCCTTGATTTGCGAACCCGGATAAAGTCGTTGAATTCGCAATTGCGCAGAATCTTTAAGTTCCACTTCTGCCACTCTGAGAAAATTTCCTTGCAACACAACTTCAGCTATTCCCAACTCTTTCGCTCGCACGCGCAGTTGGGCAACATGTAACAAGGTTTGTGCCGGTATTGGAAGGTCACCGAAACGATCAATTAGTTCTTCTCGGATCGACTCAATATCGGCTGTCGATCGTGAGTCGGCTAGCCGTCGGTAAATATCTAATCGAAGACGATCGCCTGTAATAAATTCTGGTGAGAGATGTGCAGTGACGGGAAGTTCAACTCGACATTCAACATCAGGTTTTGCTTCATCAAAGTAACCGCTCTTATATTCAGCAACAGCTTCACCAACCATTCGCATATATAAATCAAATCCCACATCAGCGATATGTCCGCTCTGTTCACCACCCAGAAGATTTCCTGCGCCACGAATTTCAAGATCTTTCAGCGCAACCTGCATACCTGAACCTAACTCTGTATGGGTTGAAATAGTTGTTAAACGATCAAGTGCTAATTCAGTGAGCGGCTTATCAGCCGGATAAAGAAAGTAGGCATATGCCCGCTCACGACTGCGTCCTACTCGACCGCGAATTTGATGGAGTTGAGATAACCCGAAGAGATCTGCACGTTCAACAATCAACGTATTCGCATTGGGAACATCGATGCCATTTTCAACAATTGTTGTGCAGACCAAAATATCAAACTGACGGTTCCAAAAGGCAAGAATCACATCTTCGAGAACGTTTTCTGCCATCTGTCCATGAGCGATGGCAATTCTCGCTTCTGGCACTAACGTTCGAAGTCGAGCAGCTGCAGTATCAATACTTTCGACGCGATTGTGAATGTAGAAAACCTGACCATCTCGTAAAAGCTCACGATGAATCGCAGCAGTCACTTGTTTATCATCATATGGACCGACGTAAGTAAGCACTGGATGTCGCTCTTCAGGTGGCGTGGTAATCGTCGACATCTCTCGAATTCCAGTAACTGCCATCTCTAACGTTCGGGGAATCGGAGTTGCTGACATCGCTAATACATCTACCGTTGTTCGCATCTTTTTCAGCGCTTCTTTATGCTCAACACCAAACCGTTGTTCTTCGTCAACGATTATCAATCCCAGATCACGCATCACGACATCTCTTGAAAGCAATCGATGTGTTCCGATAACGATGTCAATGGCGCCACTTGCAAGCCCACTCAAAATATCTTTGTTCTCTTTCGCGGTATTAAAGCGAGATAACCCAGCTACTTTGATAGGAAAACCTGTATATCGTTCCGTGAACGTTGCGAGATGTTGCTGAACTAATAGCGTTGTTGGAACAAGGACTGCGACTTGTTTTCCATCTTGTACTGCTTTAAATGCAGCGCGAATCGCAATCTCAGTTTTTCCATAGCCAACATCGCCGCACACTAATCGGTCCATCGGGTAGGGGCGTTCCATATCTCGTTTTACTTCTTCGATTGTTGAGAGTTGATCAGCAGTCTCTACATAAGAAAATGCATCTTCCAACTCGCGTTGCCATGGCGTATCGGGTGAAAATGCATAACCAGGAGCACTTGTACGCGCTGCGTATAAACGGATTAATTCGCCAGCTATTTCTTTTACCGCTTTCTTGGCGCGTGATTTTGCTTTGATCCAATCAGCGCCACCGATTCGGTGAATTGCTGGAGCTTCACCACCGACGTAGCGTGTGACTTGTTCAAGTGAATCCGTTGGCACATAGATTCGATCTCCTGGCTGACCACGTTTTGAGGGCGCATATTCGATCACGAGGTATTCGCGCGTTGCGCCAGAAATTGTTCGCTCAACTAATTCAATGTATCGGCCAACGCCATGATGCTCATGTACGACGTAGTCACCACGCTTTAACTCAAGTGGATCAATTGCTTTCTTCCGTCTGGACGGCATTCGCTCTTGTTGGCTCGACGAAACACCGGATATATCGTGGTCGGTAATAAAAACTATTTTTATTTTTTCATTGATAAATCCATGAGTGATTGCAGATGTTGTCACTGCAACAGTGCCACGAACGGGAATTGTGTGAAGTTCTTCATGATGACGCACGGGAATATCTGCTTCACTCAGAAGATCTCTCATTCGCTCCGATAGGCCTCGATTATGTGCGCTGACGATGACTAAATAATCTGAATGAATCCACCGTCGAATATCTGAGAAAAGTTGATCATGCTTTGAGCGATATGACTCAAGCGGTAAAAAATCATTGATGAAAAATGAACTCTCATCTCCGAAGGTGTTAATCGACGTTTTTCATGGCCTTCAAGCGCTACATCAAGCGACGTATATGAACCTCTCTCTAGTTCATCATGGAGAGGAAGTGGCGTAGCACCACCATTTGCCGCACTTGACCACGCTGCTTCAAGGAATTCTTCTGCAGTTTTAATCAGATCAATTGAACGCAATCTGATTCGCTCATCATCCATCAAGACAATTCGTGTTGTAGTGGGAAGAAATGTCATGAGCGGAGCAGTTTCGGTTAAGACTCCTGAGAGCGATTCCATGCCCTCCACATATATTCCATTCGCTATTCGGCCACACATCTCTTGTAGCTCCGGGAATTTGTGAGAGAGCTCTTCAGCTCGAATTTTTACATCTTCAGTAATAAGTAATTCCCTGCTCGGGAGTATCTCGATGCCACCGACAACCGGTTCAAATGTCCGTTGATCAGAGACTGCGAAATATCGCATCTCTTCAATCTCATCGCCAAAGAATTCCAATCGAATTGGATGCTCCATTAACGGCAGGAAGAGATCAACGATTCCACCGCGTACTGCAAACTCGCCTCTTTTTTCTACGAGATCAGTCCGCGAATACGCATTGATAACCAGGTACTGAGTAAGAGCTTCAAGTGAAATTTCATCGCCAATAGATAGTTTGAGAACTTCTCGATGTGAAAAGTGGGAATTAATGGGTTGGACAAAGGCTCTCACTGGCGCAATCACGATAGGAAAATCGGTTGCACTGTGTTGATCTGCTATTGATTGAAGAATGTTCAGAGTTCTAAGTCTCTGCGCAACCGTGTCACTCTTAGGGCTCAGTTTTTCATGCGGCAGGGTTTCCCAAGCTGGGAAGAGAAAAACATTTTTAGTTGGGATGCTCTCAGTTACTTCATTGAATAGCTCTTCGGCACGGCGACTTGAATGAGTGACCACTAAAAGGGGAGATTTTTCGTGTAACGAAGCAATAAGAAATGAATTGAGAGCCGGAGTGGCAACGATTCGATCATGATCGCCAATAACGTGCGAGAGTCCAAGTACTTCATTGAGTGCTCTCATGTTGCCTCCTTTCTCTTCACGCCTACGTTGCCATTTCTCTCACTGAGTAGAAAACGTCAATTGGCCCCAACGTCCAAAGGACGGGGGCTTACGCGGTAATTCTATCGAGTGACACCTGAGAGAATTACGTCATGAATGAGCCCGACTCAGCATCTTCTGGTTCGGCATCCTCTGGTTCGGCATCTTCTGAATTAATGACTGGTGATGCAGATCTGCGGGCCGATGTTCGGCGATTAGGTGAACTTCTTGGCCAAACTCTTGTAAGACAAGAAGGCCAAAAGCTTCTTGATGTGGTGGAACTTGTGCGAAGACAAGTTCGCGAAGGTGGCGCAAATAAAACACTTTCTTCGCTATCGGTCGAAGAGAGCGTCGACCTCGTACGCGCATTTAGTACGTATTTCCATTTAGCCAATGTTGCAGAGCAAGTTCATCGTTCGCGGACAATCTCACGTGAGCAACATCGTGATGGATCATGGCTTTCTCAAGCAGTCGATCGAATATCCAGTGCACTTCGACGTGGCGAATTTTCGCTTTCTGAAATTACACATTGGTTAGAAAATTTCTCGGTAAGGCCAGTATTTACTGCACATCCCACAGAAGCTGCTCGACGATCCGTCCTAAGCAAAATGAAAACCGTTTCAGAACTTTAGAGTCACCGAATTCAGAAGTTCGTACTCGAAGACTTGAAGAGACTATCGACTTACTCTGGCAGACTGATGAATTGAGATTAGAGCGTCCGCAACCGCTCGATGAAGCGATGAATGCGCTGTATTACCTCGACGATCTCTTCCGACAAACTGTTCCCGATGTGCTCGATGAATTTGCACATGAACTCAAACGACTAGGTGTCACTCTCTCGCCCATTGCACGACCACTTACATTCGGCAGTTGGATAGGTGGCGATCGCGATGGCAATCCCAATGTCACGCCTGAGATAACAAAGTCAGCCATAGTCCTACAGATGGGCCATGCAATTCGGGTGACGTTGGAAGCGCTCGACAACTTGCGACAAGCGTTATCTGTCTCGACGCGTTTAGCTGGCGCTGATCAAGAGCTTAAGGATTCAGTGGCGAGAGATATTGCTGCTCTTCCTGAAATTGAAGATCGATTTAAGCGAAACAACGTGGAAGAGCCATACCGTTTGAAAGCCACTGCCATTCGGCACCGATTGCTTATTACTCGCGACCGACATGCCAATGGTAAAGCTCACCTACCTGGTCGTGATTATCGAGATACCAGTGAATTACTTGATGATTTGATGTTGATGTACCGATCGCTCAAAAATAACAATGGTGAATTAATTGCCGAAGGGCAACTTGAACGAACAATTCGCACGGTGGCTGCATTTGGTATTCACCATGCAACGCTCGATATCCGAGAACATTCAAAGGCACATCACGCAGTGCTAGCAGAGCTCTTTTCCGGCGAGAAGTATGGAACCAGTAGCCCAGAGGTACAACGAGAGTTGCTCATCGATGCGCTCATCAATAACACGCAGGTTAAGAAAAATCTCGAAGACCCATTAGCTAAAACTCAAAACACTTTTCACGCAATCCGAGAATCGCTCGACACATTTGATGCCGATGTCATCGAGACATACATCATTTCAATGACTCAAAGTGCAACCGATGTTCTGGCTGCAGTTGTACTCGCACAACATGCTCAATTAATCGATCTCAAGAGCGAAAACGCATTTGCGCGCATAGGTTTTGCGCCACTTCTAGAAACCGTGCATGAACTTCGAACTGCAGATCACATTTTGGATGAACTTTTAAGTACGCCTATCTATCGAAAACTTCTCTCACTTCGTGGCGATATTCAAGAAGTCATGCTCGGCTACTCTGATTCGAATAAGGATGCTGGAATCGCAACAAGCCAATGGGAGATTCATCAGGCCCAACGTAAATTACGAGATGTAGCAAAACGTTATGGTGTGAAATTGCGACTCTTTCATGGTCGCGGTGGTTCGGTGGGACGCGGTGGCGGGCCAACATATGACGCGCTCATTGCACTTCCTTGGGGAACGCTTGATGGCCAAATCAAGATGACTGAACAAGGTGAAGTCATTAGTGATAAATATTCACTTCCTGCTTTAGCAAAAGAGAATGTACAACTCACACTCGCGGCTGCGCTCGAAGCAACCATTCTCAATCGAAAACCACGTCAATCGCCGGCAGATTTAGAACAGTGGAATCGAAGTATGGATGCAGTCAGCAACGCTGCATTCGCGCGTTATCGTGAACTCGTTGATCATCCAGATTTACCTTCCTACTTTTACCAATCCACACCTGTAGAACAACTTGGTGATCTCTTCCTTGGTTCGCGACCATCGCGTCGGCCAGATTCTTCAAGTGGTTTAGAGAGTCTGCGCGCGATTCCATGGGTATTTGGTTGGACACAATCTCGCCAAATCATTCCCGGCTGGTTTGGAGTCGGATCTGGTTTACGTAGCGCGCGCGAGAACGGTCACGGTCAGACGCTTCGTCAGATGTTAAAAGACTGGCATTTCTTTCGAACCTTTATTAGCAATGTAGAGATGACGCTTGCTAAAACCGATTTAGCTATGGCTCGCACCTATGTTGAATCTCTCGTGGATCCATCATTGCATCATTTCCTGGCAACAATTGAATCTGAATTTCAATTAACAAAAGATGAACTGCTAAACCTCACTTCAAAAGAGGTTCTCCTCGGCGATCAACCACTGCTTGCTCGAACTCTTGAAGTTCGCGATGCATATCTTGCTCCGCTTCACCTCTTGCAGATTGAATTATTAAAGAAAGTTCGGAACGGTAATACCGATCCACTCTTACGACGAGCGCTTTTACTTACAATTAATGGCGTTGCTGCCGGACTTCGCAATACCGGTTGATTTAGGAATTGAAATCCTGCTGAGTTCGCTCTAACCCTTTTGAAATCAGCGAATCAATCGCATCCTCTGCGCGGGCAAGAAAGAGGTCGAGTTCTTTCTTCTCTGTGCTACTGAATTGTTTGAGCACAAAATCTCCTGGATCTTGTTGGCCTGGTGGTCGACCAATTCCCAGTCGAATTCGATAGTAATTCGCAGTACCTAAAGATTGCGTGATGCTTTTGAGTCCATTGTGGCCATTATCGCCACCACCAAATTTCACTCGAATTGCAGAGAATGGAATATCGAGTTCATCGTGGAGCGCAATCACTCGGTCTGCTGGGATATCAAAATATTGAGAGAGTCCAGCAACTGCACCACCTGATTCATTCATATATGAATGAGGTCTGGCGAGGAGAAGTGTCGGTACATCGACGCCAACTCCGCGTTTAATCTCCGCAATCTGTGATTGCGATTTATGAGAAGAAAATTTCACGCCAGCGGAAGTAGCGATTTTCGCTACAACCATTGCACCAACATTGTGGCGCGTTGATTCATATTCAGTTCCTGGATTACCAAGACCAACAACAAGCCAACGCATAGCGCAAGGCTACGTGATTACTTCTTCTCTTCCTTTGCTTCGCCAGCAGCTGGTGTTGCGCCATCTGTTGCAGCAGCAGCTTCGCCTTCAGCAGGTGCAGCAGCGACTGGAACTTCTTCAACAGCAGCACGTACGGAGAGGTGAATAACGACCATCTTTGGATCGCTAACAAGTGTGATGCCTTCTGGAAGTTGTACATCTGCAGCGTACTTGGAATCACCAGCAGCAAGGCCAGTGATATCAAGTGCAAGAAATTCTGGAATTGAAGTAACAGGTGCTTCAACTTCGATGGTGTTGTGAACGTGCTCGAGAATACCTTCACGATCAAAGTCACCTGATGCATGCACTGGTACTTGAACTTTCACGCGTTCGCCACGTCGAACAATGACGAGATCGATATGTTCAATATTTCCTTTAAGTGCATTGCGGACGATTGATTTTGGAAGTGTGAGTTCAGTCTTTGAACCTAAATCAATATCGAGAAGTACGTTGGCAGTTTTAATTGCGACACCAACTTCACGAGCTGGCAATGAGATATGAGTTGGGGTTTCACCATGACCGTAGATAACGGCTGGTACTAAACCTTCGCGTCGTGTTTTTCGAGCTGCGCCTTTACCGAATTCGGTGCGCATCGTGCCCTTAATTGAAATTTCTGCCATGACTTACTCCTTATACGTCGATTACGGACTGTGGTCCCTCGCCGGAACAGACGGAAGGCTAGCCGCTATGTATTCGTTATGGCAATTTCGTGCGGAGATTTAGCTGTGGCCATCGAAGAGGCTCGTTACCGAACCATCTTCAAAGACTTCCCTGATTGCGCGCGCGAGAAGCGGTGCAATGGAGAGCACGGTGAGATTATCGAATCGGCTCTCTTCAGGAATCGGCAAAGTATTAGTAACAACCACTTCTTTAACTTTGGAATTGCGGAGTCTCTCTGCTGCAGGTCCAGAGAAGACCGCATGTGTTGCAGCAATAATTACTTCGGTCGCACCTGCATCAAGGAGTGAATCCACTGCTTTAGTAATAGTTCCAGCAGTATCAATCATGTCATCGATAACTACGCAGGTACGTCCTTCCACTTCACCAACAACGCGACCAACTGTTGCTTCGTTAGGAACTCGTGGATCGCGCGTCTTATGGATGAACGCAATTTGTGCACCACCGAGAAGTTCGCTCCAACGTTCTGCTACACGTACTCGGCCAGAATCTGGCGAGACGATAGTTAATCGTGAGCGATCTACTTTGCTTCCAACATAATTTGCAAGAAGAGGTAGCGCAAAGAGGTGATCTACCGGGCCATCAAAGAAACCTTGTATCTGTGAGGTGTGGAGATCGACGACCATCAAACGATCTGCGCCAGCAGTTTTGAAGAGATCTGCCATCAATCGCGCAGAGATAGGTTCACGACCGCGATGTTTCTTATCTTGGCGCGCATAACCGTAGAACGGAGTGACGACCGTAATTCTCTTTGCTGATGCTCGCTTGAGAGCATCGACCATAATGAGTTGTTCCATAATCTGTTTATTCACTGGCGCAGAATGGCTTTGAATCACAAACGCATCAGAACCACGAACGCTCTCTTCGAATCGAACGAATATCTCACCATTAGCAAAGTCATACGCTGATGTTGGAGTGAGTGGGATTCCTAATTCACTTGCGACTTCTTCAGCGAGTTCTGGATAGCCACGACCAGTAAAGAGACGGAGCCGTTTCTCTGAACTTAGTCGGATCTCATTCATGCCCCGCACCCTTTCATTCTTTTTAATTTTTTTCCACGTTTTCACGTGCGGCGATTTCCGCAGATTTTGTTCCAGGTCGCTTTCGCAGAACCCAGCCCAAAATATTTCGTTGTCGTGCTCGACCTACGCCCATTGCACCTGCCGGCACATCTTCGGTAATCACAGAACCTGCTGCTGTGTAAGCGCCATCACCCACTGAGACTGGCGCAACCAACATCGTGTCGCTTCCAATTCGCACATGATCGCCGATTTCAGTTTTATGTTTTTCAACACCGTCGTAATTCACGAAGACGGTAGCGGCGCCGATATTTGTTCCTTCGCCAATCGTGGCATCGCCTACATATGAAAGATGTGGAACTTTTGAACCTTCGCCTAATACAGAATTTTTCATTTCAACAAATGCGCCAACTCGGGTATTTGCAGATATCTCATTGCCATCTCGCAAGTAGGTATAGGGACCAACATTTGCGTTCTCTCCAACGGTAGTTCCCGTTACATACGATTCACGAATCTGAGCACCGGCTTTTACGACCGCATCGTTGAGCGTTGTGCGCGGACCAATGACTGCGCCAGCCTCGATTACGGTCTTTCCAGAGATTGAACTACCGGGATAAATCGTTACGTTCGGCGCTATTTCACAATGAACATCAATCCAGGTTGTGGCGGGATCAATAATGGATACGCCACTGAGCATCAACGCGTGATTGATGCGATCGCGCATCAGTTGACCACATTCACTCAATTGCGAGCGATCATTGATGCCGAGAATTTCTGTGTAGTTGTTGACGCGAATTGGAATGACTTTCTTGCCTTCATTTTTCATAATGGCAATAACGTCCGTTAAATACTCTTCGCCTTGCGCATTCTGGGTAGTGATTTTTCCAAGCGCAGCTGTCAGCGCTTGGGCATCAAAGAGATAGACACCGGAATTAATTTCTGCAATGGATCGAATTTCTGGCGATGCATCTTTCTCTTCGACAATCTGAAGTAATTCATCGCTTGCATCTCGAATAATTCGACCATAACCAAAAGGATCTGGAACTTCTGCAGTAAGAACCGTTGCTACTGCCTTTGCGGCAATATGTTCAGCAAGAAGTTCGCTCAGCGTTGTTCCTGTAAGTAATGGTGTATCGCCTGCTGTGACAAGAACTGTTCCTGAAACTTCGCCAGTTTGTAGCGCAAGCCGAACTGCATGACCAGTTCCATTGCGTTTCTCTTGGAGAACTGTCTTTGCCTTTGGAGCGATCTCTGCCAAATGTTCTGTGACTAGCGTGTGTTGCGCGCCAACAACAACTCGTACATCACCTGGTTGCGTTTCATTGACTGCATGAAGAACATGCCCCACTAAAGATCGTCCAGAGATTGTATGGAGAACTTTTGCCGTTGTTGATTTCATTCGGGTGCCATCACCCGCTGCCAGAACTATTGCAAGATCTAGGCGATTCAACAGCGCTCCC
>RFMS01000028.1 GCA_009927575.1 Actinomycetota bacterium | reverse complement strand
GTGGAAGGTAACTCTTTAATCTCTTCCGCCAGAGTTCAGAAATATCAGCGATAACTTCTTGCGCAAATGCGCGATCTCCAGCAATCACACGGGCATCGAGTGCCCCCATCACAACTTTCACATCAGATTGCGCAGTTTCTTTCATCTCATCTGGTGTGCGAACAGCATGGTCAACTGCTCGCCCGCTATCCCATAGTGGATAGAGAATGGCGTTGACGACATCAGAGAGTCTGTCGATTTTTCCATCATGCAGAATCACAATATCGAGATCCGAACCCGGTGAAAGTTCACCTCGTCCATATCCCCCAACAGCTAGTAGGGCTATTCGATTTTCATGAACGCGAAATTGTTGTAGTGCAGCGCTAAAGAGATCGGCCAGTTCTCTATCAAGAGAGTCTGACCGATCTCTTCGGTGACGGGTTGCCACTAGATCGCGTCCGTACCTCGTTCGCCAGTTCTCACTCGCACAACTTGATCAACTGGCGTTGCCCACACTTTGCCATCGCCAATAGAACCGGTTGATGCAGCTTTAACGATGACATCGATTACGGCATCGGCTTCTGCACTATCAACAAGAACTTCTAATCGAATTTTCGGAACAAGATCAACCGTGTATTCAGCGCCACGGTAAACCTCTGTATGACCTTTCTGTCGACCAAAGCCACTTGCTTCAGAGACGGTCATTCCGTTGATGCCATATGACTGAAGCGCACTCTTCACATCATCTAACTTGAATGGTTTAAGAATTGCAGTGATGAGTTTCATGATGAGAAACCTCCTCGTGTCGATGGTGCAAGTTCATACGCAGATTCAGCATGTTCTTTGAGATCGATACCGGAGATTTCAACCTCAGGCTTCACTCTAAATCCGATCGTCTTTTCAATGATAAATCCAAGAACGAGTGTCACAACGAATGAATAGGCAGCAACAAGCCCTACGCCGAGCGCTTGTTTGCCTAATAACGTTGTTCCACCGCCATAGAAAATTCCGTCAAGACCTAAGCTATTCACTGCGCTCGATCCAAAGAGCCCAATGGAGAGACATCCCCAGACACCGCCAACAAAGTGGACGCCAACGACATCGAGCGAATCATCGAAATTAAATCGGTATTTAATTCCAACCGCCATTGCGCAGAAAATACCTGCAAGAAAACCAATGACGACGGCAGCCCATGGTGCAACGAATGCGCACGCTGGAGTGATTGCTACTAACCCTGCAACAGCGCCAGATGCTGCGCCGAGTGATGTGGGGTGGCCATCTCGCAAACGTTCTGCAAGTAACCAACCAACGAGCGCTGCAGCAGTTGCAACTTGAGTATTCATGAATGCAAGTCCGGCAATTCCATTAGCTCCAAGCGCTGAGCCAGCGTTAAATCCAAACCACCCAAACCACAGAAGTCCTGCTCCAAGTAATACGAGTGGCAGAGAGTGTGGTCGCATCGCTTCTTTACGCCAACCAACGCGTCGACCAAGAACAATGGCAAGAGCTAAACCAGCTGCACCTGCGTTGACATGTACTGCTGTACCGCCAGCAAAATC
>RFMS01000130.1 GCA_009927575.1 Actinomycetota bacterium | reverse complement strand
CCTTCATTTGTTACGACAAGTAAGACACCGAGAATTACTACTCCACCACCTAATACGTAAGAAAGATTTATTTTTTCGTTAAGGAAAATAACTCCGAGCGCTACGGCAATTACTGGGTTGACGTATGCATATGTTGAGGTCAAACTAATTGGTGCATTACGTACTAACCAAAGTATGCGCTGTAAGCAACGATTGAACCGATAAAGGCTAGGTAAATCCAACTCCACCATGCAGCTGGACCAGCGTCGGCCCAATCAGATATTCGCTCTCCTGTCATCGTTCCAATTGCAACGAGAATAAAGCCACCGGCAATAAGTTGATAGAACGTTGCAACATACGAACTTGCGGGCATCGAAAATTTAGGCGCTAAGAAACTACCAATGGCCCAACCTAGATTTCCTAGAAGTGCAACAAAACACCACCAGACCATGACATTCGATGTCACGCCTTGAAGCGGATGAATCGATCCAGGCTTTAACAAAATAGCCACACCTGCTAAACCAATTGCTACACCTAGCAGGCCAACCTTTGTTGGCCGATCGCCAGACATTGCCCGCATAATTAAGATCCAAACTGGAAGCATAGAAATAATGAGCGCAACGATTCCTGATGGCGCATATCGCTCTGCGGCAGCAACCGATCCATTAGCGCCACCAAGTAGCAATCCGCCCATAACTGAGACGTTAATAAATTGGTTCCGAGTAATTCGAAGTGCACGCGCGCCATTTTTTATAGTTAACCAGGTTCCAAGTACGAGTGCCGCAAAGATAAACCGAGTTCCCATTGCGATAAGAGGTGGCATATCTTTAACAGCGAGGGCAATTGCAAGATATGTCGAACCCCAAATGATGTACACGAGCCAGAGGTTGAGCCAGAGTTGTTTACGCATTATGGCTTTCGATTTCTATAAATGATTAAACCGATTAGTAAGGCAAGTATTGTCAGTATGAAACCAAATGGTTTCGCATTTCGCTCAAAAAATCCTTGATCAGAACCGTTTGTACTTGTGCTTTCGGTTGTTGTCGCTGGCGCACTACTTGCTGCTTGTGCGATAGAAAAGAGATAACTTCCTTTGACTGGATGTCCATCTGCAGAAACCACTCGATAAGTCACGGTGTATTTACCGTCAACCATTCGCTGTGAATCCAATGTCGTGGTGATCTCTGAGCCTGAAATGCTTGCAGGATCGCTTGAGAGAACTTCGCCTTGCGAATTGGTCACTTCAACAGTGTTGGTAGCTTTTCCAGAAATCACTAGGAGTTTTTCACCAAAGGTTAGAGTGACGCGATCTGGTGCCAAAGTGAGAATTTCATCAGCTGCTGGCGTCGAACTCACTAACTCAGCATGCGCTGATGCATGAGTAATCGAAATGAAAAGTGACGAAATAATGAGAAAAAAGTTGAGAAATAGGATGTGCGTAAACTTTCTCACGGAGAGCAATCTATCTTTTGCGCAACGTGATGGGTTCTATTAGCCTCGGCGAGTGAGTACAAAGTCAGAAAAATCACTACGTGCGCATCTGACTTTTGATAAATCGGAACGACCAGCTCTTTTTGGAGTTCTTGGGACAGTCCTCTTCCTTCATGTTCTCGGATGGGGTCTCTTTATTTACTACAACTCCAACCCGCAATATCACGCGCTACAGGATGCAAAGGGTGGATTGATTTTCGCTGGCGCTGGTGCGCTTGCTTATTCATTTGGACTTCGACATGCATTCGATGCCGATCATATTTCTGCTATCGATGACACCACACGGTTGATGCTCGCTAAAGGAAAGAAGCCACTAGGAGTTGGGCTCTTCTTTTCATTGGGTCACTCCACAATTGTTTTGGCTCTTTCCATAGGAATTGCTTTAGCGGCGAAGCAGGCGGTGAAGTTTCAAAAGGATTTTGCAGAAACTGGTGGAATCATCGGCGCATCTGTTTCGGCATTCTTTCTCTATCTCGTTGGAATTCTTAACCTCATCATCCTTGTTGGTGTTGTGAAAGTATGGCGCCAAGCAAAGAGCGGAAAGTTCTCTCACGAACACCTAGAAGAGTTACTTAACGATCGCGGATTAATGCGACGCATTTTCCGTGGGCGTTTTAAGAATGGATTTGAAAAGTCCTGGCAGTTATACCCAGTTGGAGTTCTCTTTGGCCTGGGATTTGATACTGCTACCGAAGTTGCGCTTCTCGCAATCTCCGCAACCGCTGCGGTCGGAACTGTAGGTGGAACTCTGCCCCCACTAGCAATTATTTCACTGCCAATTATTTTTGCTGCTGGTATGTCACTGATGGATTCACTCGATGGAATATTCATGACGAAGGCTTATTCATGGGCATTTACCTCGCCACTACGCAAGATCTACTACAACCTCACCACGACATCGTTATCCATATTTGTTGCGTTAGTTATTGGAACAATAGAACTTGTCACAGTTCTTGCCGATAAAACCTCAATTGAGAAGTACTGGCCTTTCTCCCAAATAGCGTCTATCGATCTCGGTGGAATCGGATATTTCATCGTGGCAAGCTTCGTCGCCGCCTGGCTTTTCTCGGTTGCCGTATGGCGCTTTGGAAAATATGAGAGTAAATATTCGTCGGGTATTCGTGAAACTGAACATGAGCATCGAGAATTTCATCTCGACGATTGATCAGATCTGGTTTTAATCGAGGAAGAAATCCAGTAAAAAGTCTTTTGTTCCTGGCTTTACTGAGTACTTCTCCAAATCTGTAATTCCCTCGCTCGCTAAGACTTCATCATCAACAAAGAAATTACCTGAAGTCTCATTCGCTGGTCGATTGAGAATGATGTAAGCGGCATCAGCCAAAATCTCCGGAGTTCTGCAGGAATCTGTATTGACGCCAGGAATCATCTGAAGTGCTGCGGTATCAATCGCTGTTCGTGGCCAGAGCGCATTCACGCCAATCTTGTCGCGACGAAATTCATCGGCCATGCCGAGTACGCACATACTCATTCCATATTTAGACATCGTGTACGCGACATGGTTCTTAAACCATTTTGATTTCATTGATAACGGCGGTGACATCGTCAAGATGTGCGAGTTTCGACCTTCTGCTGCGCTCTTTCGCAAATGTGGCAGCGCGGCTTGCGAGGTAAGGAAAGTGCCGCGAACGTTGACATCAAACATCAAATCAAATCGCTTGGCTGGGGTCTCTTCAGTTCGAGTGAGATTGATTGCTGAAGCGTTATTAATGACAATATCTAACCCACCAAATTCAGCAGCCGCTTTATTTACAGTTTCCACAATCTGCGCTTCGTCGCGAATATCGCATTGAAGTGGGAGCGCTTTGCCGCCTGCGTTTTCAATCTCTTGGGCTGCCGTAAAAATAGTTCCTGGCAGTTTCGGATTTGGATCTGTTGTTTTAGCTGCGATAGCAATTGATGCGCCATCCCGCGCAGCGCGAAGTGCAATCGCGAGTCCAATCCCTCGAGAACCTCCAGTAATAAAGATCCGCTTCCCTTTAAGTGACATACGCTCTCCCTAGGACTTCTTCTTCGCCATAAATTTAAAGAAGGCTTCGCGCGCTTCATCTGATTGGAGCGCGAGCGCAAAAAGCTCGGCTTCAGCCTTCATGACTGCCCCAACTTTTTCGTGATCTGCGCTCTTCAGAAGCGCTTTAGTCTGAAGAACTGATCCGGGTGGTTGATCTGCTATGACTTCTGCATACCGTTTAACTGCCGCATCAACATCATTAACAATTTCAGCAACAAGTCCAATCTCGTGTGCATAGTCGGCGCTAAAACTCTCGCCGGTCAAAAAGATTTTTGCGGCTCTGTGATAGCCAGCAAGTTTGGTAAAGAGCAAACTTGAACCGGCTTCTGGAACTAAACCAAGAGAGACGAATGGCATGGAGAATTTCGCGCTCGCATCGCAGATATTGATATCTGAATGAAGCAACATCGTCGTGCCAATTCCTACCGCATTTCCTTTTACGCCACAGATAATTGGTTTAGGAAATTGATAAATCTGTGAGAGAAAATTGATAACCGGTGAAGAACTATCCATTGGTGGACTATTGAGAAAATCTCCTATGTCATTACCAGCCGTGTAGTGATCACCTTCGCCACGAAATACGACGACCCGAATTCCGAAATCTGCTGCAGCTTCCTTTAATTGATCAGCCAACGTCTGATACATCTCATGGGTAATGGCGTTCCGCTTTGTCGGACGATTGAAGGAAAGTGTGAGGATTGAGCCTGCGCGGTCCACAACAATGTCGCTCATCCCACCATCCTAAAGGGGGGTCGCTGCTTGTGAGTACTTCCAAAGAGGTGGAAGATAGGGCTTAAGAAAGTTTTATCGCAGGGCTAGTTTTGTAGCAGGGCGAGTGGAACGGAGAGCCACTGACATGGAACATCTAACGATTCTTACTCGTGATCTCACGCCATTTGAACATCTTGTTGCTGGCCATCTCTGCGACGGACTATCGAATGCTGCTATCGCCAACGCAACTGCTCATACTGAAAAAGTTGTCGAGAATACTGTTTCACGAATGGCAAAAGCACTCGGCGTGAAATCTGCACCTGATGTCAATATCCGTGTACTCATTGCACTTGCTTACCGCGCCCATTTTGGCGATCAAGCTTTCGATAAATTGAACGTTGCGTGCAAACATCTTGAAATTGGACCTGACGGAAAACAGGTCTGCTCTCGCCACGTTGATTAATTCTCATCATTTTTTAGTTCTCGCATTCAGCACTGAAATCTAGATAAATCTGCTTCTGGTGTGGCCTTGCTTAAAGTGCCATCACTCCCCTGTTCATGCACGGTGGTAGCACTCGCTTTTCCGCTGTTTTCGTGAGGTAGGAGTTGTTTGATTGTCCTGCACGGAGAGTTAGAAGTAATAGCTCTACAACTACATGACACAGACTTAGGAGAGAAGAGATTATGAAACGTAGAACTTTTGATCGAATCGTCAGTATGGTCGGTTTTGGCCTTTCGATATTTTTATTTGTTGCAGGCGCACTACTTAATTGGGGTTATACATTCGCAGATAACGCAGTGACAACCCAACTTTCAAATCAGAAAATCATGTTCCCTGCTGCTGATAGCGCCGGCCTTATGTCACTTCCTGATGAAGATCGAGCAGTGATCGAAAAATACGCTGGACAACAATTAGTTACTGGTAAACAAGCGATGGCATATGCAGATCACTACATCGGTGTTCACGTCAAAAACATTGCAGGCGGAAAGACGTATAACGAAGTAAGTGGCGAAGCGCTTGCAGCTCAGGCTGCTGCTGCGGCTAATCCATCTGACGCATCACTGGCTGCAAAAGCTGCAGCACTTGGCAATCAACGCACAACGCTTTTCATGGGCGAAACTTTGAAGGGTCTGCTTGGAAATGCTTACGCTTTCTGGCAGTTGGGACAGATCGCGATGTACTCAGCCTATGCCGCAGTCTTTGCGGGAATCTTGATGCTCATCCTCTCGATTCTTGGCTTTATGCATCTTCGTCGCACGTCAGAGGATGCGACGGTCTAGCTCCCTCTACTCTCCGTGAGGGATAACAAAACGGGGTCCGAGTTCGCTCGGGCCCCGTCTTTTTTATTTATTCACGCGTAAGAGAACGAATTTATATTTATCTAGTGCGTGGCATACATGCGGGTAACAATTTCTCAGGTTTACCATCCTTTTCTAGTGCGCCAACGTAGGCGCTCTAGACAGGGGTACACGACATGAGTTTGTTCTCATGGAAAGTTCACGGTACAGGTAAGACGATCGCATCAGGTGAAGTCGTATCAACCGACGAGCGATTGAGCTGGCCACGCACCATCGGTGTAGGAATTCAGCACATCGCCGCAATGTTCGGAGCAACCTTCCTCGTCCCAATCATTACGGGATTCTCCCCAACAACCACGTTATTTTTCTCAGGAATTGGCACGCTGCTCTTCCTCATCATTACTCAGAATAAATTGCCGAGCTATCTCGGTTCTTCCTTCGCATTTCTTGCGCCAATCGCTGCCGCAAAAGCAGGTGGCGATATGTCTGTTGCACTCGGTGGCGTCGTAGCTGTCGGTGTCATTCTTGCTGTGATTGGTCTGCTTGTTCGCCAATTTGGCGCTGGCTGGATCGACACACTTCTCCCACCAGTTGTCACAGGAACAATCGTGATGGTTATCGGTTTCAACTTAGCTGGCGCTGCTAAAAACAATATGGCAGCCGGTCCAGTAGTCGGCGTTGTTACGCTCGCTGCGATTGCACTCATCGCTGCATTCTCACGCGGATTCCTCGGTCGAATCTCGATCTTTGCTGGCTTAGTTGTTGGTTATGTTTACGCGCTTATCACTGGCGATGTTAAAACTGAAGGCATCACAGCAGCTAAATGGCTCGCATTCCCATCATTTACATCACCGACATTTGATTCCAGCGCAATCGTGCTCTTCCTCCCAGTTGTTCTCGTCTTAATTGCAGAGAACGTCGGACACGTTAAAGCAGTTGCTGCGATGACTGGAAAGAACCTCGATGATCAGATGGGTAACGCTTTGATGGCTGATGGCGTTGCAACAACTCTCGCTGGTTTCGGTGGCGGTTCAGGTACCACTACTTATGCCGAGAATATTGGCGTTATGGCTGCAACTCGCGTCTACTCAACAGCGGCATATTGGATCGCAGGTATCGGAGCAGTTGTTCTCTCCATCTGTCCAAAATTCGGCGCAGTACTTAGCGCAACACCAGTTGGTGCGCTCGGTGGCGTTGGCACTGCACTCTTCGGAATGATCGGTGTACTCGGTGCTCGTATTTGGATTGAAGGCCGAGTTAATTTCGCAGATTCCACAAACTTGATCATCGCTGCATCTGCCGCAATTATCGGCATTTCAGATATGTCATGGACTAGCGGTAAGTACACATTTAACGGAATCATCAACGCAACTCTCGTTGCAGTGATCGGTTACCAAGTACTTCATCGCATTGCAAAATCACGCGGTACAAGTAACTAATCGCGTTTCATTAAAGAAGGCGTGCCGAAAGGTGCGCCTTCTTTTTTTATACTCATCTATACTCCCTACATGTCGTTTATTCCGACGCGTTTCTGGGAATATCTCATTACAACAATTCTCATCATTATGGCTCCTGGGCCAAGTGTTCTCTTCGCTATCGCTCGAGCAATCTCCTGGGGTCGTGCAATCGCCGTTGCAACGGTATTTGGTAATGCAATGGGAATGTATCTCGTCTCTTTTATCGTGGCTTTTGGCCTCGGACCAATTTTGCAAAGATCAGATGCAGCGTTTCTCGGTGTGCAAATTCTTGGTGGTCTATATCTGATGTATCTCGGCGTCGAAGCGATTCGACATAGCGTGATTCATGCAGAGAACATGATCAATACCGAAAGTGGGAAACCCACAGTGAAACGAGCGATTAAAGATGGTTTTTGGGTTGGTGCGCTAAACCCAAAGACGCTCGTATTTTTTGCGGCGATAATTCCGCAATTCCTTGATCGTGGTTCGACAGATCTCACTCTTCAAATAATTTTTCTCAGCACGATCTTTGCCTTGATCGCATTCACCTCCGACTCAATTTGGGCCTCCATCGCCGGTGGAATTCGAGAGAAGCTCTCCAAATCTCCGCATCAATTAGTGCTCATGCGGCGAGGAGGCGGAATCGTGATGATTGCACTCGGGATTTTTACAATCTCTACTGCGTTCTAGCTCGAGTTCTCGCGCCGCTTCGTGGCGTTCCCGTCAATTGTCAGTGGTCAAAGGCAGACTTCCGATATGGCAACTTCATCATCTGCACAATCATCGACGTCAGGAAAAAACGCCCGCGCATTCATTAGCCCAAGCGATCTCACATTCGCCTGGGATGGTTGCCATCGTTGTCTCTGGTTGAAATACAACCACGGAGTATCTGCGCCACTTTTTATGCCACTAGTTGGCGAACTCTCTGCACTTCAGGAAGCGCATTTCGATAACGCAGATGCAAAGAGTGTTGCACCAGCTCTTCCTGCGGGACGAGTACGCGATCGTGGCGGTTGGGTGAAATCACGTCCCATTGAAGTTCAAGGACGCGAGACTCCTTATGCGATTCGCGGCAAATATGACTTACTCATGGATTTTGATGATGGCACCATAGGAATTATCGATTGCAAATTTCAAGGTCGAGATACCGATAAAAGTGATTTCTACGCAGCGCAATTAGAGGCGTATGCATATGCACTTGAAAATCCTGCACAAGGTGACCCACAAATGGTTTCAGTTTTGGGACTACTCGTCTGGTCACCGAA
The DNA here is from genome assembly GCA_009927575.1 of Actinomycetota bacterium. Taxonomy (GTDB): domain Bacteria; phylum Actinomycetota; class Actinomycetes; order Nanopelagicales; family Nanopelagicaceae; genus UBA7398. The sequence continues at coordinate 32,845 of RFMS01000130.1, read as the reverse complement.
ATCTCCGCAAGGAAACCCTGCTGATGGCTACCACCTTAATCTCAATTGGTCATGGCGACCGATTGAACGAAATCCAGCTGCGCTCACTCGTCGCTTAGGCGATTTTATTTACGTGATTTCAGGTACAACACCTGAACGGGATTCTGGTTGCGAACAGTGTCGCTATATCTCTCAACGTCGCGAGATATTTGGAAACGAGTAATTACTCTTCTTCGATCCCACTCTCTTCGCTTTGATTCTGAAGAGTTTTTGCTTTCGTTGCATAGATATCGACGTACTCTTGGCCAGAAAGTTTTTGAATCGTTTGCATAATCTCATCAGTGATTTCGCGTAATCGCGTCTGGTCAGTGGAATCACCGTCGAAGTACATGGGCTCACCGAAGACCATCTCAACCTGACGAACTCGAGGAACAACTTGGCCGGTAGGTTGAATCTCTGCTGTGTTATGCATTGCGACAGGAACAACGGGAGCACCTGACTCAAGCGCCATTCGAGCAATACCGGTACGTCCTTTATATAAGCGCCCATCTGGTGATCGCGTACCTTCAGGATAGATACCAATGCAATCCCCGCGACCGAGAACTCGAAGTCCAGTAATTAACGCCGCTTCACTTGCTCTGCCACCAGAACGATCAACTGGAACTTGGCCCAATGCAATAAATGTTAATTTTTTAATAAATCCTTTTAAACCAGGTGAAGTGAAATATTCACTCTTCGCTAAGAACGTCACTTTTCTTGGCACCACGAGCGGCATAAAGATTGAATCGCTAAATGAGAGATGGTTTGAGGCGATGATGAGCGGCCCTGAGTTTGGAACATTACGTAAGCCGGTAACTTTTGGTCGAAAGAGCGCCATTAAAATTGGCGCAAGAAATGCTTTCAGTAAAGAGTAGGCGGCATCTTCTCCGTGTTTAGCCTTTGGCATTTTGAGAAAAGGCAATTTCGGCAATGGCAGCCTTGGGAAATTCATGTGCCTAATTTAGTGCTTTCCCCCAGGTGTGACACCATCAGAGCGTGAGCACGCACGAAATTCCAGATTCACATGCTCGGTTTTATTCGGGCGGAAAAATCGGAGTTCTCGTCATTCATGGTTTTGGTGGATCACCGGTATCAGTTGATCCATGGGCAAAAGCACTTCACGGTGAAGGATTTACAGTCTCAGTTCCCCGACTTCCGGGGCATGGGAGTTCATGGGTTGAATTAAATAGAACGAATTATCACGATTGGCTCACCGAAGTTGACGTAGCGTTGACGAAATTATTAGAACTCTGCGATCGAGTTTTTGTTGCGGGATTTTCAATGGGTGGAGCGCTCGCCTTGCGATTAGTTCAAATTCGCGGATCTGAAATTGAAGGACTTCTCCTTGTAAATCCGGTCGTCCATGACAGACGACGAGTGATGAAACTAGTTCCCGTTCTTCAACTCTTTATTCCATCCCTTAAAGGTGGACCGACTGATGTGGCTACACCAAACCCACCACTTCATAGCTATCGACGGATTGCTCTCAAAGCGCTTCACTCTGCGCGCAAACTGTGGCGAATTACAGAACGAGATCTCTATCTCGTCGATACTCCACTGTTTATCGGTTATTCACCGCTTGATCATGTTGTCAATCCAGAAAATTCTGAAACCATTATTGATAATGTCAGTTCCATTGATATTCGTGAAATAGTTTTTGAGCGCTCTTTTCACAATGTCGCTCTTGATTACGATTCTGACCTTCTTAATAGCGAATCCATCTCTTTCATCAAAGAAGTACTTTCTGGTGAAATTGGGTCAGGCGAAGGTTTTCACGATGATGATGAATTAGTCCGAGCAGAATTTGATGAAATCGTGGCCCAACTTGATGTCAAAGGAAGCGACTACTTAGATATTTTAGAGAGTTCACAACGCGAAGAATCTCGATACGAACGGTCTCTGTATGCACATCCGTCGCAACCACCGAAACTTAAGAAACGGCAGAAAAATGCTCTTGCAGCTCTTATCAGTGGGCCGCTCTACATCCTCGTGATCAAAATTTTTGGGAGTGATCCATTAGGTCTTGATATCTGGCCAGGGTTAATTGCACTTTCGGTAGGAGCGTTCTTTCTCTTTGCAGAGTTACGGAACGAACCGCGTGAAGGAGATGGCAGCGCGCTCTAACGCGCTAAATCTGCTGCTCCTACTAAGCCTGCATCATTGCCAAGCGTTGCTGGGATGATGGACGGAACAGTTACTCGGCCACTAAATGGCATATTTCGTTGCGCGGATTCACGAATGGGTTTCAAAATAATTTCACCTGCATCAATCACGCCACCGCCGATGATGAAACATTCTGGATCAAGAAGTGCAACCAGGCTAGCGATTCCTAGACCAATCCATTGGCCCGTTGTATTAAAGGCAGCGAGCGCAACGCGATCGCCTTCTTGTGCAGCTTCCATGAGATGTTTTCCTAATAACCCATCGATAGTTCCATTACCTCGACTTAAAAGATTTCGAGACAATTCAGGTGATGCGCTAATAGCTTCTCGAGCATGGCGCAAAAGCGCAGTTCCAGATCCATACGATTCAAAACAACCACGTCCGCCACATCCACAGAGATGTCCTTCATAAACCAAATTGGTATGCCCGATCTCCGCACCGCCACCATGGGCACCTCGAACAATGTGGCCATCAACAATAATTCCGCCACCTAACCCGGTTCCGATGGTTAATAAAACAACATTCTCTTTTCCTTGCGCTGCGCCAAATTTATATTCGCCCCAAATCGCAGCATTCGCATCGTTTTCAACATACATGGGAACGGAGATTCTTGGCGAGAGCGCAGCTACCAGATCAAATGGCTCCCACCAACCGGCGATATTCGGCGCATAACTGACAGTTCGACGATCTTGAGAAATTACGCCAGCAGTACAAATTCCGATCGCTGGAATTTCAATGTTTTGATTTTTCGCATAGTGAAGTAACTCTTCAATGACGTCAGCGATCGTGTCGACTAATTTTGATCCACCTTCTCGCGGGGTATCTTTTCGAGAGGTATGAACTATTACGCCGTCTCGGTCAACAATTCCACCGAGTACTTTGGTGCCACCAATATCAACACCGATGGTGTACTGAGATTTCGAGCTCTGTGACATTAACCTTCGGCGCGCTTCTTTAATTGTGAGAGTGCAAGATCAATCGTTGCTTGTTCTGCTTTTTTGCGCATCATCGCTGGTACTGGCATTGAAAGATTGACGGTGAGTTCGTACGTCACATCAGTGGTGTCATCGCCGTTATCTTTCACAAGATAAACACCGGTCATCTCAGTCATTAAGTCTGCATCATCAAGGGAGAAAGAAATTTTTCCTGGCGCTTCGCTCCAGTCATAGGAAAGGGTCGGCCGATCTTTCATTACGCCGGCATCTACTGCGAGCCTAACTTTTACTGGATTGCCATTCGCATCGCTCTCATCGACGGTTACTGACTTTATAGTCGTAGACCAGGAAGGGTAATCAGCGATCTTCTTTAAAATCTCAGAGACTTCGCTCATTGGAGCATCAATTGTTACGGTTGCTTTCGATACATCAGACATGGCGCAAGGTTACCGCCCTCTCCACAAATCCCGCCTTCCCCGCTAGCGTTGGCATATGAATCAATACTCGGTCCCGGCGCTCGAACCTGTCGCATCTAACGGAAACCTCACTAACTACATTGCAGATAGAGCGCGATTTGAACCAACGCGCGTCATGCTCTCCCGCCCACTCGGTGAAGGTTGGCAGAAAGTTACTGCCCATGAACTTGATCAAGAAGTACGCGCAACGGCAAAAGGGCTTATTGCGAGCGGTATCAAGCAAGGTGATCGCGTCGCAATCATGGCTCGCACCCGTTATGAGTGGACCATTTTAGATTTTGCGATTTGGTATGCCGGCGGAGTTGTCGTTCCAATTTACGAAACATCTTCTGCCGAACAAGTTGAGTGGATTCTCTCCGATTCAGGTGCGGTCGCGATAATTGTTGAAACACCTACTCATAAAGAAACGGTGTCACCGATTCTTCCAACAGCTGTAAAAAATCTCTGGTTAATGACCGAGAACGTACTTTCAATTCTTGCAAATGCAGGTGCTTCTATTAGCGATGATGAGATTGATCAACGTAGAAATTCACTCGCGCCATCTGATCTCGCAACGTTAATTTATACATCTGGCACAACCGGTAAACCAAAAGGTGTTCAACTTACGCACGAAAACTTCATCGCTGAGTGCGGCAATGTTGTCGCTGGCGCAAGTGATCTCTTCCTCAAACCTGGTGGTTCAACGTTGCTCTTCCTGCCAGTTGCGCACGTTTTTGGCCGAATGGTTCAAATCGGTGCAATCCGAGCTGGATTACATATGGCGCATTGCAGTGACCCAGTAGGTCGATTGATGCCAGACCTTGCATCCTTTAAGCCGACATTCGTTCTCGCTGTCCCCCGCATTTTTGAAAAGGTCTATAACGGTGCAGAAGCGAAAGCAGATGCAGGTGGCAAAGGTGAGATATTCCGCAAAGCGGCAGCTGTTGCCATTGCATATAGCCAAGCGCTTGATACTGGAAAAATCTCCATTGCACTTCGCGCTAAACACGCGCTCTTCGACAAACTAGTTTTCTCAAAGATTCGCCATCTTCTTGGCGGCCGAGTTGAAGCTGCAATTTCTGGTGGCGCGCCACTTGGTGAACGGCTTGGACATTTTTATCGCGGTGCAGGTGTGAGAGTTCTTGAAGGTTATGGACTTACTGAAACAACTGCGGGTGCGACATTAAACCTCACCACTTCCCACAAAGTTGGTTCCGTAGGTCGACCAATTCCAAGTACGACAATCAAAATTGATGATGATGGTGAAGTTCTCATTAAAGGCCCAATCGTGATGCGCGGATATTGGCAGAACGATTCGGCAAATAAAGAAGTTTTCACTGATGATGGATTTTTCCGATCTGGCGATCTCGGGCGAATTGATTCGGAAGGATTCCTTTATATTGTCGGACGCAAGAAAGAATTGATTGTTACCTCCGGCGGTAAGAATGTTGCGCCAGCAGTACTTGAAGATCGCCTTCGTGCTCATCCGCTTATTAGCCAATGCATGGTTGTTGGTGATAACAAACCATTTATTGCCGCGTTAGTCACCCTCGATCAGGATGCACTCAAATCATGGATCGCTGCAAATAAGAAGGATGGTGCAAGTGTCGCTGATCTCGTCAACGATCCAACGCTTAACGCTGTCATTCAAACTGCCGTGGATGAAGCAAATAAAGCGGTAAGTCGAGCTGAATCAATCCGTAAGTTCACGATATTGCCGACAGACTTCTCAATTGCGGGTGGACAACTCACCGCCAAACTTTCAGTGAAGCGACATGTTGTTGCACAGCAATTTGCGAAGGAGATCGAAGCGCTCTTTGCCTGATCTCGATATCAGATCTCAAATCGCCCGCGATTTACATGACGGAGTGATTCAAGATTTGGTTGCCTTCGGCTATACGCTCGATTCCGTTATTGCACGGCCAGATTTAACGCCTTCACTCCGTTCCGAAATTAGACGAGTTCGACTCGATGCCACGGAAATTGTTCGAAAACTTCGCGAAGATATTTTTCAACTTCGGCGCATTAATCATGAAGTGATGGATGGCCTCGCTGAACTCTTTGCGGGATCTTCCATTCAATTCCAGGCACTTGGTGAGATTCCGCCATTAAACGAAGACCACATCCGAGAGCTTCACGCAGTCTTTAGAGAGGTCGCCCTCAACGCGATTCACCATTCACACGCAAAGAGTTTTACGCTTCAGTCAGAGTTATATAACGACCATTGGCTCATCACCCTTTCTGATGATGGCGTGGGACGCGCAACGATCACATCACAACATTTTGGTCTGCAGAGTATAAAGGAGCGAATAACGTCACTTGGCGGAGCACTGACCATGGAGAGTAGTTCAGTCGGAACGCACTATCGAATACTTCTTCCACGTCATGATGTTCCAGAGAAAGATGATTCACATATTGGTAGTAGACGATCATGAAATTGTTAGAGAAGGACTAAGACGCGCTCTCGCGCATGACACCACATTTAAAGTAGTAGGCGAAGCGAGTTCTCGTCACGAAGCAATCGCCCAAATCGCAACACTCAATCCAGACATTGTCGTTGTAGATATTCATCTCCCTGATGGAAATGGCATTGATGTCGTGCGGTGGGCACGAACACACTCACGAAAAATTGGTCTCGTTGTGCTGACCGTTTCACACATGCCTGAACAGATTAAAGCTGCGATGCAGGCAGGTGCGAGTGGCTATGTTGAGAAATCTGCGCCAATTGCAGAACTTGTTTCTGCAATCAAGCATGCTGCACATTCACCGTTGGCATTCTCTACCCACCGCGCGCGCGATCTCTTTGATTATGGTTCACAAGCCCATGGTTTAACAGGGCGAGAGCTAGAAGTTCTTGAGATTTTGCCCAGCGGTAAGACGATTCATCAAATCGCGGAAACGCTCTTTCTAGGTGATTCAACCGTTAAGACTCATGTCGCAGCGATCTATCGAAAACTTTGCGTGGCAAACCGTGTTGCAGCGATCAATAAAGCGAGAGAATTTGGGCTACTTCAATGATGAAGAAAAGAGATTATTAAACGTTTTTGACCAGATCTCCCATCGCCAATCGCTCACTACCCACTCACGACCAGTTCTTCCCATCTCTCTGCTTCTCGACATATCAGAGAGGAGATGGATGGCGGCATCTGCGATCTCTTTCTCAGAGGTGCCATCGACGACAACGCCAGTCTTTCCAGGTAGCACTGCATCTGGTGCACCACCTGAATTTCCAGCAATAACCGGGAGTCCGCAGGCGCTCGCCTCTAAATAAACGATTCCTAAGCCTTCAACTTCTAAGCCAAATAACCGCGAGCGCGATGGCATGGCGAAGATATCTCCAAGCGCAAAATACTTTGGCAACTGCTCATGCGGAATGCGTCCAATAAAGCGAACTGACTTTTCCACTCTAAGTTTCTTCATTAATTTCTCGATTGTCTTTTGGTGTGGACCGGTTCCAACAAAAATCAATTTCACTTGAGGAAACTTTTCGATAATTCGTGGCAACGCCTTCACTAATTGATCCTGACCTTTGCGATGCACCAATCGCCCAACTGACACGATTGTTGGCGAGTCTGTGATATCGAGTTCAGCTACCAAAGCAGCATCACGTGGCGTGATTGAGAAATGTTCCGTGTCAATACCTGGTGCAATTTTGATTAATTTATCTTGATCACGTTTATTCAGTGATGGCGCAATTGCATTTCGCGTAAACTCCCCTAAATAGCCGAGATGATCGACGTGTGCGCCAATGAATTTCATTGCAAATGAAAACGGCGGAATCTTCGCCCACCACACTTCGTGACCATGAGTAAGCGCGACTATTTTTTTTACTCCGACTGCGCGAAAGGCTTTAGCCATGACAGCAAGTGGCGCAGCCGCGCCGAACCAAACGCTCTCAATTCCTTCGCGTCTGATAATGTTCTTGATTGCACGATTGACACGTGGTGTTGGGAGAAGAATTGAACTTCGATCTCTAATGACGAGAACGCCGTACCGTTCACGCCAGCGTTGATCAAAACTTTCACTCTCTGCTTGTTGTGAGGTGTACACCATGACCGTTCCCGGCTGCATTCGCTCAAGAAGTCCAATAATGAATGTTTCAATCCCGCCAGCGCGAGGTCCGAAATCATTGGTGACAAGCAGAATTGAAGGTTTAGAACCGACGGGCACCAACGAATCGCTTTCTTCCTAAGTTGTAACTGCTATCGAATTGAACAACTTTGACGCGAGATCCTGGTCGTGGTGCATGCACCATCTTTCCGCCACCCATATAAATACCGACGTGTGAAACTGGCGATCCGAAGAACATGAGATCACCTGGCATAAGTGCTCCCTTTGTCACACTTTTGCCCATCCGCGCTTGTGAACGTGATGAATGAGGTAATGAAACTCCAGCAGCTTGATACGCGCGCATTGTTAAACCGGAGCAATCCCACAAAACTGGGCCAGCCGCACCGAAGACATACTTATCGCCGATCTGCTTCAGCGCGAACCTAAGAGCGATACCAGCTCGGCCGGAGACGTTATTGGCTAGCGCTACTTGAGCTAATGAACTTGCTTGATCGGCATCCTCTTGCTGCTGTTGTAATTTCAAGAGTCGTTCGCGCTCAGCCGCCTGCAGGCTATCGAGAAGAGCTTGCGCTTCATCAAGCTTCTTCTGTGCGCTCTTCATCTCGGCTTCGTATTTTGCTTTCGCGCGCGCTACCAAGGTGAGTTTGTCATTAACAGTAAATGTAGTTGCGGTAAGTCTCTGTTGTGCTGCTGAAAATTGACGGAGTTGAATAGCTTTTTTTCGAGTGATTGCTTCGAGCGAACCCGCAGTACTCAAATACAACTGAGGATCGCTAGAAAATAACAACTCTAAACTCTGACTGAGGCCACCGGATTTAAATTGAGTGACCGCAATTGCGCTCAGTGATTTTGAGAGTGAATCAACGTTGTTCTTTTGAACTGCTGCCTTCTGCTGAACAGATGCGAGCGTTCTAGTGAGAGATGCCAGTTGAATTTTTGCAGCCTGTGCATTCTCAGCAGCAATCGCCGCTTCCTCTTGAAGCGCTTCAACTTTCGCTTGAACATCTTTGAGATTAGGAGCCGCGAAAGATTGCGGTGTGAGACCAAGTATGAGAGCAAGCGATATGCCAGAGATTTGAATACTGCGCCAATATCGCCGTTTCACCGCATGAGGCTAGCCAGTCGACCCTTACTGACTCAAGCCGTAAGAGCTACTTCGCCCGCATAGCACTCTGTGAATTTTCACTAAATCGCAGAGGCGGGACCATTCCACGCGATGAAAGGAGCGCAAGAGCGGCTCTCTCCTCGTCATCAATTGAATTGGGCTTATCGTCTGAATCTATAGAAGTTAGTGAATCTATTGATTTAGGTTTCGATGCAAGAATGACTGAAACAACACAATCATGACATGCAATTTCACGGACGACGCAACTATCGCAATCAATAATCATGGCACTGACAATAGGTTCAACCACTGACAAGGGGTTATCTTGTAGCCATGATGGATGCGCATATCGAGTTATCGCTCGTCATTGGCGCAGATGGCTCGCTCACAAAGAACGGATCATCACGTGAGATCAGCTCAACCACAGATCGCCAACGATTTCTTGCGCTTCGCAGAGAATTTGATGTCATCATGATTGGCGGCGGTACCGCTCGATCGGAACCCTATGAAAAAACACCTGTCCCACTCATTGTTCTCTCTCGCTCGTTAACCAAGCACACCAACCCCAAAGCCGTGCTGTGGCAAAGCTCTCCTCGCGAGGCAATTGCACGAGCAGTTAAAGAGTTTGGACCTCATATTCTTATTGAGGGTGGGCCGCGCCTCTTCCGTGAACTCCTGCCAGTAATGAGAAGAATCCATCTCACCATTACCGATAAGAGCGGCGATACTCCTGGATTTAATTGGAAGGAAGAATTTCTCGATTTTTCTCAAGAATCTAAAGTAGAACGCGAAGGTGAAATCTTTCTTACACTTACGAAATAGATAATTAAATCGAAATCAGCGAAATTCCCAAAATAGCAAAGACTATTCCTGCATATTGAACGCGATGAAGACGTTCGTGAAGAAATTTAAATGCCATCACTGATGTGACAATGGGAAAGAGTGAGCCCAGTACCATCGTTATTGATACCAAACCTTTGGTGGTTGCAATGCCGATTGTGAAGTTCGCTAAGAAATCCGCGATTCCGATGAAAATTAGTAGCGGTAACGTTTTCGCTGGAATTCCACCAATCGATCGATATCGAAGAGCAATGAGAGCTGCAATTGACACTGAGGTAACACGCATGGTTGTCATTGTTAAGAGCGAACTATCCTTTGATCCCATCGCCATAAAAGTTAGCGCTGCGCCAAATCCAAATGTCGCGCCAAGTGCGAGCGCGAGAGGCTTTAATGAGAGCCACTTTGAATCTCGGGTCCACTTGCACAGAATGCGCCAATTAATGCAATGCCCATTCCTAATAATTGCAATGTGGTTGGACGCTCACCATTGATAAGTGCCACGGTAAGTGGAATGAGTGCGCCTAACGAACTTATTGGTGAGACAACTCCCATGCGTCCCGTTGCAAGACCGGCATAAAAGAAAGTGAGGCCGAGAAATCCTGAAATTCCCGCAACAATTCCCGGGAGAAAATATGAACTCCAACTTAAATCTGGCGCGTGAAAACTTGAAGTCAGAACAATTGCGATAATTCCAAAGAGGAGTCCCATTGATTGAGAGAGTCCGGTAACCGCTATCGATGGATAACGTTTTGCTAATTTGCCACCATAGAAATCTGCGCTACCCCAGAGAAAACTCGATAAGAGCGCTAAGAGCGATGCCATATGAGGAAGGTTACCGCTCGCGCCTCCCATAAAGGCTATCTCTCCACTCTTACCCTTATCTCATGAGCCGCGACGCACGTTACTTTGATGATTTCTTAATTCAGATGCGAGCGATGGCGACTCGACCAGAGATTGAATTAGAAGAAGCTCCTGCCCCACAAAAATTAGCGCCATCAGCTTTTGCCATTATCGGCGATGTTGCACTAGATGAAGAGAACGATGTTGCAACGGGCAGATTTGTTCTTCTCTATGACCCACAAGGCCAAGATGCATGGGATGGAAACTTCCGTTGTGTGACGTTTGTGCGCGCTGCGATTGATCATGAGATGGCTAATGATCAAATGTTGGCTGACGTAGGATGGAGTTGGTTACAAGAATCGTTGGCATCTACTGGTGCTGAGTATCGAGCGATCAGTGGCACCGTAACAAAAGTGGCAAGTAAATCGTTTGGTCAATTAATAGATGTCGATGATGATTCCGAAATTGAAATTCGCGCATCCTGGACACCTGTTGATCCCTCGCAATTAATCAAACATGCTGAAGCGTGGTTGGCGTTATTAGAGATTACGTCAGGACTGACACCAATTCCTGAAGGAGTAGCGTCGCTCTCGCGCTCTCGCAGGTAATGCCCACTCCGCTCTTAGCACCGCGATACGGTGCGGTTAAACTCATCGAAGATGAATCGGCTTTTGCAAGCGCGGTCGACGAGATCATTGCCGGTGAAGGGCCAATCGCGATTGATGCTGAGCGAGCATCAGGTTTTCGATATAGCCAACGGGCGTATCTCATACAAATTTTTCGACGTGGCGGCGGTTTGCATCTCATCGATCCCATACCGCTGGCGAACTCACCACAGATTGCTCGATTACACAACGCCCTCATTAATGAAGAGTGGGTTATTCATGCCAGCACGCAAGATCTTCCGTGCCTTCGAGAATTTGGAATCTCACCACAACGGCTCTTTGATACTGAACTTGCAGCGCGATTAGCAGGGTGCGAACGAGTTGGACTTGGGCCACTCACTGAATCGCTCCTTGAACTATCGCTGGCAAAAGAACATAGCGCTGTTGATTGGTCGCACCGGCCACTCCACGACGATTGGCTTACCTATGCCGCACTTGATGTGGATGTCCTACTTGATCTTCGCGATGCTGTTGAAACGCTATTAACGCAACAAGGAAAACTCGAATGGGCGCACGCTGATTTCGCAGCAATTCTCAAAACTCCAGCGCCACAACCACGGAAAGATCCATGGCGCAGAACGTCCGGTATGCATACTGTTCGTGATCGTCGCGCGTTAGCGATTGTGAAAGAGCTATGGGAGAAACGAGATGAGATTGCTCGCGAAATCGATCTTGCACCAGGTCGATTACTTAATGACTCATTGATCGTCACTCTTGCATTGAAGCAACCACGAACACTTCCAGAATTACTCGCCATCTCTTCGTTTGCGCGCGGACGAAATGATCTACAACGTTCATACTTTGAAGAGTGGGTTAAAGCAGTTCTGCGAGTAGATTCATTGCAACAATCGGAACTTCCTGAACTTCGCGTTAAAAGCGATGGCATGCCACCGACAAAAGTGTGGCGCGATAAATTTCCGGAAGCGTATGCGCGCTTTACTCATGCACGAGCTGGCTCACAACGCTTGCTACTGAACTTTCTATGCCGATAGAAAATCTCATCTCGCCCGATTCCTATAAGCGCATCTGTTGGTTAAGTCAGAGCGAACCTTCGCTTATTGGCAATCGTGAGGAAGTCGCAGAACGACTTGCGGAGTTTGGCGCTCGCTTCTGGCAGATCGATCATGTGGCACCGCTTCTGGCGCAAGCGCTCTGCGAGAGTGAGCCGATTGAACTTCCTGAGCCAGAAACCGATAAAACCCCAGAAAATCAGGCGATTTCGGAGTGATGAATTTCGCAACATTAAAGTTGCGTAATTCGCGTCTGCCCATTTAGAGTTCTTCCATGTTGAGCACGTTCTTAGTGGCGATTCGTGAAGGGTTAGAAGGATCGCTCATTATCGGAATCCTGATCGCGTATGCGATTCGGTCCAACCGTCGCTCCCTCGTTGCTCCAATTTGGCTCGGCGTATCGCTTGCGTTGATTGGAAGCTTTGGTTTCGGCGCATTTCTTACTTACACATCCAATGAACTTTCTGAGGAAGCAGAGATGCTTTTGCCGGAACTACCTCACTCGTCTCAGTTGCACTCGTGACGTGGATGGTTTTCTGGATGAAACGCACTGCGCGAAATCTCAAGAATGAACTGCATGGCCGGATGGATCAAGCGCAGAGCCTTGGTCAGGTTGCAATTATCGGCGCAGCATTTTTTGCCGTTGCACGCGAAGGTTTAGAGACAGCGCTCTTTGTCTATGCAAATTTCAAAACCGTAACCAGTGACTCTGCACCGTCCATTGGTCTTGTTTTGGGATTAGCCTCTGCGGTACTCCTTGGAATTTTGATTTATCGCCAGAGCATCAAACTTAATCTGAGTAAATTCTTTACCGTCACTGGCGTTGCGCTCGTTGTTGTTGCAGCCGGAGTTCTCTCATATGGAATTCACGAACTTCAAGAATTTGGCGCTCTCCCAGGACCGGACGCGTTGGCATGGAATGTTTCCGATTACATTGCGAAGGAGTCGATCGCAGGTTCAATTCTCGCCGGCACGATTGGATTCCAACCAAAGACCTCCTGGCTCCAACTCTTCTGCTGGCTCGCCTATTTGGGAATAGTGATACCGCTCTATCTTCGACCAGCCACTAAGAAAGTGCTCGCACCAGCGAACTAGTTCGTATTCTCCAAATGCAGGTTAGACGCGCTGGCAGATTGCGAGAATGAGGCGCTAGAAGTAATAGTTACTGACAGGTAGCCTAGGGCTATGTCCAATTCCACTGTAAACACCGTTGTTCTCGTTGATGCCGTTCGCACTCCTTTTGGAAAAGCAGGATCTCTCTTTGCAGGTACGCGCGCAGATGATCTGATGGTCCGTTGCTTGCGAGGTCTCCTTGAAAGAAATCCCAATGTTGATCCCAAAAGCATCGATGATGTTGCGGTTGCTGCTGCAACTCAAACAGGTGATCAAGGAATGAATATCGGACGAAGCGCTTCACTCCTTGCTGGAATTCCTAACACTGTTCCGGGCTACTCAATCGATCGTTGGTGCGCAGGTGCGATGACCGCAGTGACAACCGTTGCCGGATCAATTGCAATGGGTTCATATGACATTGCAATTGCTGGCGGCGTGGAACATATGGGAAATCATCCGATGGGTGAATTGATGGATCCCAATCCTCGATATCTTGCAGAGAAGTTGGTAGATCCAGATGCGCTCGCCATGGGCGCGACAGCAGAACGACTCCACGACAAATTTCCACACCTAACAAAAGAGCGCGCAGATAAGTTTGCGCTCGCATCGCAACAGAAAACAGCGGCTGCATATGCCAAAGGCATCATTCAAAGAAACTTAATTCCCGTTGCAGCGAGAAGCGCGGAGTTGGGTTGGGGTATGGCTACCGTTGATGAAGGTCCTCGACCAACAACAACGTTGGAAGGTTTAGCTGGACTTAAAACCATTTCGTCCTGCTGGACGTGTAACTGCTGGAAATGCTTCTGGCCTTAATGATGGTGCAACTGCTGCGTTGATTGCGAGTGAATCAAAAGCACAAGAGCTCGGTTTGCCCATCAAAGCAAAGATGGTGGCATTTGCATTTGCCGGCGTTGAACCAGAGATCATGGGATACGGACCAGTTCCAGCAACGATCAAAGCGCTGAAAAAGGCTGGTTTATCAATCTCTGATATCGGTCTCTTCGAAATCAATGAAGCATTTGCCGTGCAAGTTCTCGCATTTCTCGATCACTTCGGAATTGCTGACGATGATCCGTGCGTCAATATTACGGCGGCGCAATTGCAGTGGGCCATCCACTGGCATCATCAGGTGTTCGTTTAATGCTCAATTTGGCTGAAGGATTTAAAGAACGGCCAGATGTTCGTTATGGAATTACCACGATGTGTATCGGGCTTGGCATGGGTGGAACTGTCATTTGGGAGAACCCACACTTTAAGGGAGCGAAGTAATAATGGAAATTAAGATGCCAGAAGGTGCCCCTGAAGAAGTTGTAACAAACGCACTTGTTCGAGAGATCGATCTTTCGCCGTTTGGACATACTGGAACGCTCTCGTTAATCACGCTCGATAACGGACACGATCACACTCGCCCCAACACATTTGGTCCAAAGTCCTTGCTCTCACTCAATGCGGCGATTGATACTGCTGAACAATCTTCGTCAGTTGCCATTGCGATAACAGGTAAGCCATTTATTTTTGCAGCAGGAGCAGATCTCTCTGGCTTGGCATTTCTGACCGATAAATCGCAAGCGCTTGCTATTGGAAAACTCGGCCATGACGTATTCCGACGATTAAATGAGACAACGAAGCCAACCTTTGCCTTCATCAATGGCTTAGCACTTGGTGGTGGACTTGAAGTTGCTCTTCATTGCAAATATCGAACGCTCGCAAGTACCGCATTCACTGCGCTCCCAGAATGCTTCCTTGGTCTCGTTCCAGGATGGGGCGGCGCAACAATTCTGCCGAAACTCATCGGACCAGAGAACGCAGTTCAGGTCATCATTCTCAATGCGCTCAATAACAACACGATGATGAAAGCAAAAGATGCGCTCGCACTTGGCGTGGTTGACTCAGTCTTCGAACCCGTTGATTTCCTTGAAAAATCAACGGCTTTTGTCGCTTCAGTGTTGAGTGGAAAAACGACAATTACACGTAAAGATCACGCTGGAGCAGATTGGGATAAAGCAATTGCTACCGGAAAAGCTGCAGTGGCAAAGAAGTATGGTGGCGCTGATGTTGAACCTCCACGTCGCGCACTTGAATTAATTCTGGCGGCAAAAACTAATTCGCTTGGCGCTGGCTTTGATGCCGAGGATGAAACGCTTGCATCGCTAGTCATGAGCAATCCGCTAAGGGCATCTCTCTACGCCTTTAATCTCATTCAAAAGAAGCGAAAGAAAGTGGAAGGTGCTCCTAAGGCTGCACTTGCTCGTAAAGTTACTCGAGTTGGAGTTGTTGGCGCAGGTTTAATGGCCTCTCAGCTTGCGCTCTTGATGGTGCGAAATCTTAAAGTGCCTGTTGTGATGACCGACCTCGACCAAGAGCGAGTAAACAAAGGTGTTGAATGGGTACGAAATGAGTTAGCAAAATTAGTTGAGAAGAAACGACTCTCCCCCGAAAACTTAACTCGTCTCTCTGGGCTCATTTCCGGTTCAGTTGATCAGCACGTTTTTGCCGGCGCAGATTTTGTCATCGAAGCAATATTTGAAGAGCTCTCTTTAAAGCAGGAGCTCTTTAAAAAGTTGGAGAACATCGTCTCGCCTGAATGTGTACTTGCTACTAATACATCCTCACTCTCTGTTGAGCGAATGACTGAAGGTTTGAAAAACCCAGAGCGAGTCATTGGCTTCCACTTCTTCAATCCGGTCGCTGTGATGCCACTTCTTGAAGTTGCTCGCACATCAAAGACTGATGATGCAACAACTGCGACCGCAATTAATGTGGGCAAAGAACTGAAGAAGACGATGATCATCTGTAAAGATGCGCCAGGCTTTGTGGTCAATCGACTTCTTACTCGCTTCATGGGTGAAGTAACAGATGCAATGGATGAGGGCACCGCGCCAGATGTAGCTGATAACGCGATGCGTCCGTTGGGCTTCCCGATGTCACCATTTGAATTATTGGGACTCGTTGGCCCAGGCGTTGCTCTCCATGTGGCAGAGACGCTCCATGACAATCTCGGACCTCGCTATCGCATCTCACCGACGATGCAACGGTTAGTTAAAGAAGGTGTGAAAACATTTTACGTAAAGACCGAGAACGGATTTTCACCAAATCCTGCAGCGCTTGCATTGGTGGAGAAAGGAAATACTCCTTCAACATCAGAAGAAGTTCGTGCTCGTGCATTGAAAGCGCTCGCAGAAGAGGCGCGGATGATGCTTGATGAAGGCGTTGTTGCTACTCCAGCGGAGATTGATCTCTGTATGTTGCTCGGCGCAGGATGGCCGATGCACCTTGGAGGAATATTGCCGTATTTAGATCGTGAAGGAATTAGCGAATCAGTTACTGGGAAGCGCTTTCATCAGCCGGGCGTCGCGTCGCTGGCTTAGTTCCTAAATCGCTATTAGGTTCATCGCTCTTTCGCGAACTCCAGGTTACGAGCGAGCGTGCAACAGATTGTGCAGAAATTCCTAATTCATTCAATATGTCGGTGCGCTTGGCATGATCGAGGAATTGAAGCGGGATTCCAATCGAATGAACTGGAATTGATAAACCAGCTTCGCTAAACATTTCTGAGATGGTGCTTGCGATTCCACCATGTTTAATGCCATCTTCAATTACTACGACAGCTGAATATCGTTGCGCCATAGTGATGAGCGATTGTGGAAGTGGTTTAACCCATCGCGGATCAATCACCGTGACGCCAACACCTTCGCGGTAAGCCTGCGCAGCTGCTTCAACTGCAATAGTCGCCATTGCGCCAACACTTACAAGGAGAATGTCTGCGCTCTCGCCACGATAGAGAACATCAATTCCATCGCGTCGTTCAAACGCTGGAATATCAGCATTTATAGCCCCTTTTGGAAAACGAATAAGAGATGGGCGATCGCTGATATCAGCAGCTTCGCGGAGAGTTTCGCGAAGTCGAGCGCCATCTCGAGGAGCAGCGACGCAGAGCGTTGGCACAATGCCGGTCAAAGCTAAATCCCACATTCCGTTATGTGATGCACCGTCATCACCAGTTACGCCAGCGCGATCAAGGACGAATGTCACTCCTGCGCGGTGAAGCGCGACGTCGAGAAGTAATTGATCGAAGGCGCGATTTAAGAATGTTGAATAGACCGCAAAGATTGGGTGAAGACCGGTGAAAGCCATTCCTGCAGCGGAAGTTGTCGCATGTTGTTCCGCGATACCGACATCAAAAGTTCGATTGGGAAATTCTCGTTGAAATGCGTCAACACCGGTTGGTCCCAACATTGCCGCAGTTATTGCAACGATATCTTTCCGCTCTTTACCGAGTTCAACGAGCGCATCAGAGAAAACACTTGTCCATGTCTGCGCTGCTTTTGACATCGGTAGACCAGTTTCCGCATCAACAATTCCCACTGCATGAAACTTCTCTGCTTCATCTTGAACCGCTGGCGCGTAGCCACGACCTTTTTCGGTTATCACATGAACGATAACTGGGCCGTGAAAATTCTTTGCGCTTTCAAAGGCATGCTCAAGTGCAGAAATATCGTGGCCATTAACTGGGCCGATATATTTCAAACCTAAATCTTCAAACATTCCTTGTGGCGCGATGATGTCCTTAATTCCTTTTTTCATGCCATGGAGCGTTTCGTAAATGGAGTGGCCAACTACCGGAGTTCGCTCGAGAACTCCTTTGCCCCAATCGAGGAATCGTTCATAGCCTTGTGTTGCACGAAGAGTTGAGAGGTGTGTTGCTAATCCACCAATGGTTGGCGAATATGATCGTTCGTTATCGTTAACAACAATCACAAGTGGTAAATCATCACTGGCGGCGATGTTGTTGAGGGCTTCCCACGACATGCCACCTGTTAATGCGCCATCGCCCACTACCGCCACAACGGTTCGATCGCTCTCCCCTTGAAGTAAATAACCGCGGGCAATGCCATCAGCCCACGAGAGCGCAGTTGATGCATGTGAATTTTCAATCACATCATGCTCACTCTCGCTTCGGCTTGGGTAGCCAGAGACTCCACCGCGCTGTCTTAACTTTTCAAAACCTTCTTGCCGTCCAGTAAGAATTTTATGAACATAACTTTGGTGACCAGTATCAAAGACGATGGCATCGCGTGGTGACTGAAAGACGCGATGGATCGCAACAGTCAATTCCACTACGCCAAGATTTGGACCTAAATGGCCACCAGTCTTTGTCACTTTCTCAATAAGGAATGCGCGAATCTCAGAACAGAGTTCTGTAAGTTCTTCTGAACTTAATTTCGCCAAATCTGATGGCGACTGGATTCGCGAAAGGTATTTCACAATAGTGACCGCAATACATATTGCATGATGCCACCATGACGGTAGTAATCGGCTTCACCTGGCGTATCGATACGCACCTTGGCGGTAAATGTTTTTCCGCTCGCAGTGACAGTTACCGTTTGTGGAATTTTTCCATTGTTCAGCTCGGTAACACCGGTGATAGCGAATGTCTCATCGCCTGAAAGACCAAGTGATGAAGCGTTCTCGCCATCAAGGAATTGCAATGGAAGTACTCCCATTCCAATCAAATTAGAACGATGGATACGTTCATATGATTCTGCAATAACCGCTTTAACTCCCAAGAGCGCTGTGCCCTTTGCAGCCCAATCGCGCGATGATCCTGATCCATACTCTTTACCCGCGATGATGACGAGTGGAATTCCTGCTTCTTGATAGGCCATCGATGCGTCATAAATCGTTGACTGCTCGCCGTTGTTCAGGAAGTTCTTTGTAAAACCGCCTTCTACTCCATTAAGAAGAAGATTCTTCAATCGGATGTTGGCAAAGGTGCCACGAATCATTACTTCGTGATTGCCGCGACGAGAGCCGTAGGAGTTGAAATCTGCACGCTCAACACCGTGCTCGGCTAGATACTTTCCAGCAGGTGAATCAGCTTTGATATTTCCAGCTGGCGAAATGTGGTCAGTTGTTACGGAATCCCCTAATACTGCGAGAACGCGTGCACCTGAAATATCCGTAACTGGCTTTGGATTGCGCGGCATTCCCTCAAAATAAGGCGGTTTGCGAACATATGTTGATTTGGGATCCCATTCAAAGGTTTTACCAGTTGGCGTATCGAGAGATTTCCATCGATGATCGCCATCAAAGACGCTCGCGTAATCTTTCTTAAACATATCTGACGAGATCGATGAATCAATCACCGATTGAATCTCCGATGGTGATGGCCAAATATCTTTGAGATAGACATCGTTTCCGCTCTGGTCTTTACCTAGCGGATCCGTATCGAAGTTGTGATCCATGGTTCCGGCAAGTGCATAGGCGACAACAAGTGGTGGCGATGCAAGATAGTTCATCTTTACATCCGGGCTGATTCGACCTTCGAAATTTCGATTACCGGAGAGCACAGCAGTCACCGCTAAATCATTCTCATTGACCGCTTTACTAATTTCAACTGGTAGCGGTCCGCTATTTCCAATACACGTTACACATCCGTAGCCGACCAAATTAAATCCGAGAGATTCAAGCGAGGAGGTAAGTCCAGCTTTATCGTAGTAATCAGTAACAACTTTTGATCCTGGCGCAAGCGTTGTTTTCACCCACGGCTTACTCTTCAAACCTTTTGCGACCGCCTTCTTTGCAAGCAAGCCTGCACCGATCATGACGCTTGGATTTGAAGTATTCGTACATGAAGTAATTGATGCGATGACAACCGCGCCATTCTTCAGCGCAATCGCTTCGCCATTTCGTGTGACTGATACGTCGCCCTTCGAAGTTTTTTCGGTGAGATACGTAGGTAGTGATTGAGCAAATGAACTCTTTGCGTGAGATAGCGAGACTCGATCTTGTGGACGTTTTGGACCTGCAATCGACGGAACAACAGTTGATAAGTCGAGTTCGAGATGTTCGGAATATCGCGGTGTTGCACTGGGATCGTGCCAAATACCTTGTTTCTTCGCATACGCCTCAACGAGCGCTAACTCTTCTGGTTTGCGACCAGTGAGCTCTAGATAGCGAAGTGTTTCTTCATCAATCGGGAAGATCGCACACGTTGAACCGTATTCGGGCGACATATTTCCAATGGTCGCTCGATTAGCCATTGGTAGTTCACTCACGCCAGGTCCATAGAACTCGACGAATTTTCCAACGACGCCATGTTTGCGGAGCATCTCAGTTGCAACGAGAACAAGATCTGTTGCAGTGGTTCCCAATGGCAATGAGCCTTTTAGTTTGAATCCAACAACGCGCGGAATGAGCATTGATACCGGCTGACCAAGGAGCGCAGCTTCAGCTTCGATACCGCCCACTCCCCAACCAAGAACACCTAAACCGTTGACCATCGTTGTATGTGAGTCTGTACCTACGACCGTATCTGGATACGCGCGATCTACGCCATCGACATTTCGCACCATGATCACGCGCGCCAAATATTCAATATTTACTTGGTGAACAATTCCAGTTCCTGGTGGCACAACTTTAAATTCATCGAAGGCAGTCTGTCCCCAACGCAAGAATCGATATCGTTCCTGATTTCGTTGGTATTCAATATCGGTATTCTCTTCAAAAGATGTCTTTGTGCCGAAGACATCGGCAATAACTGAGTGGTCGATAACTAATTCTGCCGGAGCGAGTGGATTCACCTTCGCTGGATTACCACCTAAATCAACAATTGCTTCTCGCATTGTTGCAAGATCTACTACACATGGAACGCCCGTGAAGTCCTGCATAATCACGCGGGCAGGCGTAAATTGAATTTCAGTATCTGGTTGTGAATCGGGGTTCCATTGCGCCAACGCTTTGATTTGATCGGCGGTGATGTTGGCACCATCTTCAGTTCGAAGAAGGTTCTCTAAAAGGATCTTGAGACTAAATGGAAGTGTTGCGGCGCCCTCAAGACCAGTGATATCGAAATACTCAAGCTTGCGACCTGATACTTCGATACTCTTTTTCGAGTTGAAAGAATTCTTACTCACGCGCCCTCCTGGCCCCAGTAACACTTAGAGGGCTCATCCTAATCTTTACGCGTGAAAACGCTGAATTAACGGGTTAGGCAGGTATGAAGCGTGCGACACATTCCATGTGCTGTGTCATAGGAAAGAGATCAAATGCGCGGAGTGAATCCATCCGATATCCGCGCTCTTCGAAAGTACGAACAATCTCGAGCCAGCGACGCTGGATCGCATGAGACATAGGTGATAACTCGCGGCTGGAGTTTCACAATTTGTTCAACAACGTTCTTTCCGGCGCCACTTCGCGGTGGGTCAAGAATCACGACATCTGCACGTACAAATCTCTTGAGTGCTCGCTCTACAGCACCTTCAACAATCTCGACATTCTCATACGCTGCGAAATTTCGATGCGCATCAGTAATCGCATGTGCATCAAGTTCGATAAGCGTTACTCGTCCCGTCACTCCAACAAGAGGTACCACTGCCGATGTAAAGAGACCGACTCCCCGTATAAGTCAAAAACATGATCGCCAGATTTCATGCCAGAAAGATTTTTCACCGCGTCAACAAGCGTTCGCGGTGCATTGATATGGCTCTGCCAAAATGATTGCGGCGAAACTGAGAGAGTTTCGGTAACACCTTCTTCAAGGAGTTCGAAATTCTCTCGATTCTCAATAGCAATTGATTGCTTCCCGCTTCGAGAAATTGCAACGTCCACTTTGGATCCGCGTGGAAGCTTTTGGGAGTTCACGTCATTGATAGTGATCCGTGAATCGGCAATAGCGCAGGAATCTATTTCCACAACATCATGGCTTCGAGCTTTAAAGAGCGCGAGCTTTCGATTCTCTGACACGGTGAAATCCATACGAGTCCGCCAATGCAAACCATCATGTGGTTCGACTGCCTCAACCACGCAGTCAATGTCCTTCTTTGCAATTCGACGAAATTGTTCTTGAATAATCTGACCCTTTAACTCTCGCTGATAATCAAGATTGATATGTTGAAAATCGCATCCGCCGCATCCATCCCATCGCGCGTATGCGCACTTCGGCGCTACTCGATGCGGTGATTTCTCAAGTATTTCTACCGCATTGCCTCGGAGAAATTTCGAGCTTTGTTCAGTGATTTCAACAATTACTCGTTCGCCGGGAATTGCGTGGCGGACGAAAATTACTTGTCCATCATGGCGAGCAACGCAATGTCCACCATGAGCAATCGGTCCAATCTCAACATTTATTCGATCGCCGATTTTCATGTCGTGACCTTACGTGTAAATGAGCGCAAATGTCATACTCTGCGCGTCTTCGGAGTAAAGTGAACCCCATGCACGTCGTCATTATGGGTTGTGGCCGCGTCGGATCTACATTGGCAAATGAATTGCAAGCCCTCGGACATTCAGTCGCAGTAATCGATCAAGAGCGAGAGGCGTTTCGTCGACTCGGAAGTGACTTCAATGGCAAGACAGTAACTGGCGTTGGCTTTGATCGAGATACGCTCCTTGAAGCTGGTATCGAGAAAGCAGAAGCATTCGCTGCCGTATCAAATGGCGATAATTCAAATATTTTGGCAGCGCGCGTTGCTCGAGAAACATATGGAGTACAGAACGTTGTTGCCCGAATTTATGATCCACGCCGTGCAGAGATTTATCAACGGTTAGGAATTCCAACAGTAGCAACAGTTTCATGGACCACTGATCAGATTATGCGTCGACTCTCCCCGCAAGGAAAAGCATCGGAATGGCGTGATCCATCAGGAACGGTACAACTCTGCGAAATATTTGTTTCACGTGAATGGTACGGAAAACCAATTACTTTAATTGAGAAGAGCACATCAGCGCGCGTTGCATTTCTTACCCGGTTAGGAACTGGTGTGATTCCTACCGAACATACAGTTCTTCAAGAAGGCGATCTCATTCATGTGATGGTCGCGGAGAAAGATCTTCCTCATGTTGAAGCGACGTTATCTCGAACGCCGGAGTCAGAATGAGAGTTGCGATAGCAGGTGCCGGAAACGTAGGTCGTGCGATCGCGCGCGAACTTCTCTCCAACGGACATCAAGTTCTGCTTATTGATAAGGACCCAAAAGCGCTCAAGATGGAGAGCGTGCCCGATGCGGAGTGGCTCTTAGCTGATGCGTGCGAAATTTCCTCACTAAGCAAGGCTGGACTTGATACCTGCCAGGTCATGGTTGCCGCCACTGGCGATGACAAAGTCAATCTCGTCTCGTCACTCCTAGCAAAAACTGAGTACGGCGTACCAAGGGTTGTTGCCCGCATTAAACATCCGAAAAATGAATGGATGTTTAACTCTTCATGGGGCGTCGATGTTGCTGTATCAACACCTCGAATTATCGCTGCGCTTGTCGAAGAAGCAGTGACTGTTGGTGATGTCGTTCGACTCTTCTCATTTAGAACTGGGAAAGCAAATCTCGTTGAATTAACACTTCCAGATAATTCAAAGTGCGTTGGTAAAACTGTGAGTGAAGTTGCACTCCCCGATGGCTCAGCGCTCTCTGCAATTGTAAGAGACGGTGCCGTTATTACTCCTCATGGTTATGATGTTTTTTCATCAGGAGATGAGTTAATTTTCATTGCAACGCCAGAAGCTGAAGCGCAAATTAAAGATTGCTTTATTACTCTTTAACTAAACCGGATCTACCTTTGGAACTGTCTTCACTATTAAGTATGTTCCCCACGCTGTCGCGATAAAGAGCGGATATCCCATAACAACGCGCGCAGTTCCCAAGAGATTGATGTTTCCAGTTTTATAGAGTGGGTATTGCACAACCAACCTGGCAACAAACATTCCTACCCAGAGCCAACTAGCTCGTACATACACTCTTTTACGTTCTGGGTGCTTTCGCCAGAGAAAGTTCTCACCTAATAATGGTCCAAGTACAAGACCGACAATCGGCCAGCCAGAAATGATCGATAGTGAATACGCAATCGCATAAACAAGGTTGGTAATGAGGCCAGGCAGATAGAAATCTTCTGCTTTGCCGGTAGAACGAGAGAACCAATAACAGATAGCAACACCGAATACACCGGAGAGCGCATTTTGCAGAGTTTCGCGTTTGATTAATCGATAGATGGCAATGAGCGCTGAAAAACCTAACGACCACTGCGCAGAGTGCACCAGATCGTGCGTAACATTAAAGAGAATGAGAAAAATAAGTGATGGGATACCTGAGTCAAAGAGGCCTTTAACGCCACCAAAAGCGGCGAGAATCTTTGCTTTATCTGAACTATCCACTATGACCCTGTCGACCCAAATCCACCATCAGCTCGACCTGAGCCAGGTAGCGATTCCACTTCGACAAACTCTGCTCGTTCAACTTTTTGAAAAACTATCTGTGCGATTCGATCCCCCCGCTTGATAGAGAAAGTTTCTTTGAGATCGTGATTGATAAGAATTACTTGAAGTTCACCACGAAATCCCGCGTCGATAGTCCCAGGTGTATTAACCATCGAAATTCCATACTTAATTGCTAACCCCGATCGCGGATGCATTAGAGCGACATAACTATCGGGAAGCGCGATTGCAATCCCCGTAGGAATAAGCGCGCGCTCACCAGCCTTGAGTTCATAATCAATTCGCGAATACACGTCTGCTCCTGCATCGCCAGGCTTTGCATAGCGTGGTAGCGGTAGATCAGGATCTAAACGAGTAATAAGTACGTTCACGGATTAATCTCAAACTCTGGATCGACAAATTCAAGTAGTTCTGGTCGTTTAGCGATCGTATCCAAATACTCTTTTGGCGCATTATTGAGGAAGTGATCCATCGGCACGATCACATACAAACTTGCAGCGCGCACGGCGAGCGGACCATCTGCTGAGTTCAATCGACCTTCTGCTACTGCATACACCTTGCGACTTACCTGACCGACAATTCGCGCAGAGATATGAAGTACCGAACCCATTGGGACTGGTTTGAGAAAATCAGTTTCGAGACGTGCGGTCACTGCTGGTGCTCGCAATAGCCACATTAATTTTCCTAGCGCTTCATCGAAAGCTAATGAGAGAAGCCCACCATGCGCTAAACCAGGTGCGCCTTGATGATTTTCGGTTACAAGAAATGTTGCAGTGATATCCATACCTTCGCCGGCAATCGCTTTGAGATGAAGTCCGGTGGGATGTAACTCACCACACCCAAAACAATGGCCAAAGTGCGATGGAATCTCACTTCCTGGCGCTGGCGCTTGCGGATGTCGAGCTGGAATCTGCGCACCTTCGGGAGGGATAGTGCTGGGAACTCGACTCATATGGCCACTTTACTCCAGCAATTCGTTCTACTAGTCCAAGCATTTAATTACCGAGGAAATCAAGTACCGTCGCCACGTGACCAAATATGAAGAGAGATTCCAGGAGAAAATCTCTTGGCCAATCAGCGTCTGGTCTCTCTATGTCGCACTCTGTGCAACTATTTCATTCTCAGTGTGGGCAGCGCTCGGAAATGTAGCAGCGATAGCTGCTTCTCTCATCCAAATTATTCTGTTAGTTCTCTGGTCGATCAGAAATTCTTTATCTATCGATATTGAAACTATCGATCGCCAACATCACTTGCATGTTGATGGCGCACACCTGCCATTGATATTGATCAAGGAGATAACAGTTCTAGATCCGTCAGAGATGTCGCGAATGAGAACTCGAGATGCTAATCCACGTGCGTATTTAGCGCTGCGATTTTGGGTGAAGACTGGTGTAAAAATTGAATTAGCAGATCCAACCGATCCAACGCCTTACTGGCTTATCTCTACAAAAAAAGGGCGCGAGCTAAAAGAAGTTATTACGCGCAATCTTTACAGATAGCTTTTGCGCCTTCGCCTCGCGCTAATTGAGATGAGTGATGAACTAAGAAACAACGCGAGCAGGTAAATTCATTCTCTTGCTTTGGAACGACGCGAACTGCAAGTTCTTCGCCAGAAAGATCTGCGCCAGGTAGTTCAAGAGTCTCGGCAGCTTCTTCTTCATCAACATCGACTTGTCCTGATTGCGCATCTGCGCGTCGAGCTTTTAACTCTTCAAGCGACTCCTCATGGAGCTCTTCGTCAGTCTTTCTCGGGGAGTCATAATCTGTTGCCATCGATCTCTCACCACCTCTCTTTTACTCTTTCGGTCTAAATCTCTGTCTGACTACTCTGGCCTTTACTCATATTGCTTTGTTCTACCGCGGTAGCGGCACGGGCGGAATATGCCCCATTACGTGGGCTACTGCCATACCAACCTTCGGCGTGTCGGGATTATTCCCCTGTTAGCTCAAGCGAATTGGTTCTTGACCCCGTTGAATGAGGCGATCGAAGTGGGCATCGCGTTTTTCAACGAATTTCGCGGCATCAGCGTTTGATGCTGCAAGAAAAGCGGCTAATTCATCTCGCGCTGCAGCGCCATCGCCGGTGAAATCTTCTCGCTCGAAAATTTTCCACGCGCGAAGGACTGGCGCAACAACATCTTCAAGATGCTGTGGCAGGTCATAAATTCCAGCAAGTGCGATCTGCACTGATTTTCTACCGAAGCCAGGCATCTCATGGCCAGGCATTTTGAAATTCACCAAGACATCAGCGATCGCGCGCATTGCTGCATTGGGCTCCATATCTAACGCTGCTCCTAGCGTGTTTCGATAAAAGAGCATATGGAGGTTTTCATCGAGCGCTACGCGCGCCAACATCTGTTCGCAAATCGGATCATTTGAAATCTTTCCCGTATTGCGATGTGAAATTCGCGTGGCAAGTTCCTGGAAGGTTACGTAGGAAACAGTATGGAGCATGTCGTTTTCGTATGGCGTTTGATAGCCAATCTGCATATGCGCCATCCGGAGATCTTCTAATTCACGTGGATCTACACCGCGAGTTGCCATCAAGTAATCGCGCATCACAATGCCATGTCGAGCTTCTTCTGCTGTCCAGCGATTAACCCAGGTATTCCATGCGCCATCTCTACTCATCGATAGCGAGATCTCTGTGTGATAGCTAGGCAGATTATCTTCAGTAAGAAGATTAAGTACGAGTGAATCCTGAGCTATCGTAGAAAGTTTTGAATCTTTCGCCTCCCACGCATCACCATTGAGCGGTCCAGCAAATGTGCGACCTTCACTCCACGGTACATATTCGTGTGGGTACCATTCTTTTTGCGTTGCGAGATGGCGTTCAAGTTCTTGCGCAACAACTGGTTCGAGATCGCGAAGTAACCGCGATTGAATTGAAATCTCTGACATTGTTCGCCTCTCCGTAACTTACGCTAGCGTAGGTTACGGCACCGTAACTTTGAGGTCTAATCTCGCTCTGCGTGTTGTGAGCGCAATTGCGCAGCTTCTGCTCGCCAGGTAGCGATTGCGCCATGATTTCCCGAACTTAATACGTCTGGCACCTTCAACCCTCGCCACTCAGCAGGTTTGGTGTAGGTCGGATACTCCACAACGCCATCTTGAGCATGTGACTCTTCGACGAGAGATTCAGGATTTCCAATCACGCCAGGAATAAGCCGAACCACCGATTCAATAATTGCTAAGGCAGCAACTTCACCACCATTGAGAACGTAATCTCCAATGGAAATTTCATGAACGCGGTAACGAGGCTGGCTTCGATAATACTCAGTAACTCGAGCATCAATACCTTCATATCGACCACACGCAAAAACTAAATGTGGTGATTGTGAAAACTTTTCAGCAAGACGCTGGTTGAAACGTTTTCCGGCAGGGGTTAACACGATGAGATCACAACCGTCAGTAAGAGTCTGATCGAGCGCCTCTCCCCATGGTTCTGGTTTCATCACCATGCCAGCTCCACCGCCATATGGCGTGTCATCTACTGTTCGATGAGTATCGTGAGTGAAATCTCGAAGATCTTTCACGTTAAATTCCACAAGAGATTTCTCCTGTGCTTTGCCAATGAGCGAGAGTTGTAATGGTTGGAAATACTCCGGGAAGATTGAGATCGCAGAGATTTTCATAACAACCCCTCTGGTGGCGCAATAATGATCTTCTTATTTTTTATATCTATGAGTGGAACCATCTCAGTAACAAATGGAACGAGCTTTTCGCCATTGGCTGTTTCAATCACTAACGTATCTTGTGCAGGGAGTTCTAGTACATCAGTAACGATTCCTATTTCTTTGCCACTCTCGCTCTCGTTACCACTCTCACCATTGCTATCAGCAAGAAAGACCTTGCAGCCCTTGATATGCGCTACATGGTAGAGATCATCAGAAGTCTCGGCATCGATATCAACATCTGATAAGAGCAAGGTATTACGCAGTTTTTCTACTGCTGTTCGATCTGATATGCCAGCAAAGCCCAAGAGAAGAATTCCGTTATGCACCCGTCCGGAAGTGATGGTTAATGGGCCGTGTGAAGCTGGGTCTGTCTGCAACGTTGCTCCGATAGGAAAGCGCGCATCAGGATCATCAGTGCGTACTTCGATTGTGGCTTCACCACGAACTCCATGTGCGCGACCAATTCGGCCGACGACTAGGAGCACTTATCTCGCCTCGTCAGCCTCGATGAGATCAACTCGTACGCTTCGACCTGCGATCGCAGAGACAACAGTACGTAACGCTTTCGCGGTACGACCATTGCGGCCAATTACTTTGCCAATATCTTCTGGATGCACGCGCACTTCTAGCGTTGTGCCGCGACGGTGTTCTTTCTCGGTAATAACAACTTCTTCAGGATTATCGACAATCCCTTTGACGAGATGCTCGAGCGCTTCGTCAATCATTGTTACTCAGCAGCCGCTTCTGGAGTTGCTTCTGCAACCGCTTCAGCAACTGGTGCTTCTGCTACCGATTCAGCAACTGGAGTTTCAACTACTTCTGCTGGAGCTTCTGCTTCTGCAGGTGCGCTCTTCGCGGCAAGTTTCTCTGCTGCTTTCTTCTTCAAAGTTGTTGCGCCATCTTTTGGTTCATTTGCTGCTGCTTTTACTGCAGCTTCATATGCGATGCGCTTATCTTCTTTTGGCGCTGCTTTCTTCAATGTTCCTTCAGAACCTGGAAGTCCTTTGAACTTCTGCCAATCACCAGTTACTTTAAATAGCGCCTCTACAGCTGGAGTTGGAAGTGCGCCAACTTTTAACCAATGTTGCGCGCGGTCTGACTTCACTTCAATAAGTGATGGTTCTTGCGCTGGCGAATATCGACCGATCTCTTCGATGGAAAGACCATTACGTGCCTTACGTGAATCGGTGACAACAATGCGGAAATGTGGTGTGCGAATCTTGCCGAGACGCATCAATCGAATCTTTACTCCCACGAAGGGTTTCTCCTTGATATGTAGTCGAACAGGCTCGACACGTTTGAGTAGGAATTCAAACGAGCAGATCTATTCTGGGTGGTAGAACAAGAGGTAGAGGGCTCTTGCTCAGGGGCCAAATCTTGCCATGTAGGACAGGAATGCCCAAACTGGCGTTATCGACCTTCTTCTGCCGCTCGTTTCGCGGGATTTCCAGATCGTGACTTCTTCTTCTGATTCTTCTGATTCCCCTGTTGAAGCGGATGTTTAAAGCCCCCACCTCGAGGCATCGGCGGCATACCTGGAATTCCTCCCGATAGCCCCGCCGGAAGACCTGCTGGAATTCCGCCATTTCGAAGTTGCTTCATCGCTTTTTGTGCGGCCGAGAATCTATCGACGAGCGTATTTACTTCTTTCACTGAACGACCACTACCAAGTGCAATCCGAGCCCGGCGCGAACCATTCAAGATTTTTGGATTGGTTCGCTCGCTTGGAGTCATCGATTGAATAATTGCTTGAGTTCGAACCATCTCGCTCTCGTCAAAACTCTCTAACTGTTTCTTCATCGCTCCACTATTTGCACCTGGCAACATGCCAAGTAGTTTTGACATCGATCCCATCTTCTTCATCGCCTGCATCTGCTCAAGGAAATCTTCAAGTGTGAAATCTTCACCTTCGGCAAATTTCTTTTCGAATTTCTCCGCTGAACCAGTATCGAATGCCGCCTTTGCTTGTTCGGCTAACGATGCAATATCTCCCATACCGAGAATTCGTGATGCCATTCGATCGGGATAGAAGAGGTCAAAATCAGCTAACTTCTCACCGGTTGATGCGAACATGATTGGTCGTTGGGTGACATGAGCGATTGAGAGCGCCGCACCGCCTCGGGCGTCGCCATCAAGTTTTGTTAATGCAACTGCATCAAATCCCACGCCATTAAGAAATGCTTGCGCGGTACGCACAGCATCTTGGCCAATCATCGCATCGACGACAAAAATAACTTCGTCCGGTGAAATCGCAGCGCGAATATTCGACGCCTCTTTCATCAGGGCTTCATCAACGCCAAGTCGACCTGCCGTATCGACGATGACAAGGTTATGGAGTTTTGATCGCGCAAATTCCACACCGGCTTTTGCAACCGCAACTGGATCACCAACGCCATTACCTGGTTCTGGTGCGAATACAGGAACTCCTGCCTGTTCGCCAACAACTTGTAATTGTGTCACTGCGTTTGGTCGCTGCAAATCAGCTGCTACAAGGAGCGGTGTATTACCTTGGCTTGCGAAGTACTTCGACAATTTTCCAGCGAGTGTGGTCTTACCGGAACCTTGAAGTCCGGCCAACATAATGATTGTTGGCGGATTTTTCGAAAACCTCACTCGACGCGCTTGACCACCAAGTATCGAGATCAGCTCTTCATTAACTATTTCAAAGATCGCCTGTGATGGATTAGTACTTTGGCGCAGAGTTGGTAGCGCTTCATGAGCTCGAGCAGAAACGGTTGAGACAAAGTGCTCAGCAACTGCAAGTGAAACATCGCCATCTAAGAGCGCTTGTCGAATTTCGGCGGCCATCTCATCGATATCACCAGGTGCGATTCGTCCACGATTTCGCAGCGCAGAGAATGCAGTTGCGAATTTTCCTGAGAGGGACTCGAACATGGGCGGAATGTTACTGAAGTTTGGTCTGTAGCTCTTTCGCAATCTGGTGTGCGCGTTCGGCGGTCAGCGGATGGCCATCAAGCTCAGTGATGTACAAACTATCGAAAGCCTCCGCACCTAACGTTGAGACGATGGCGGCCTTGATTTCAACGTGTGTCGCTGTGATCGCTGATGCGATAGAAAAGAGCAAGCCTGGTCGATCATGCATTCGCACTTCCAACACTGTCGCTCCTGTGGCGACATCATTTAATACTTCGACAACTGGTGGTGGAACTGGAATTCCTGGAAGTAATCGGAAATTCTTAATTCGTTCCGCTATGCGCGCTTCGATATTGAATTTTCCGTTAAGAGCATCGGTAAGTAGAGATTTCAGAGCGCTTTCAGTTGGTGGTGAGAGAAATTCATCCACCACAACGTTCCATGTCATCACAGCAGACTGTGCATATGACCGAGTACGTGCAGAGCGAACATCACAACGCGCAGCGCTAAGAACTCCTGCGACAAGTGCAAGTACGCCAGTTCGATCTGGGATCACAATATCGATAATGAAATCGCCATCACCTGGTCTCAGCGAGACATGAAGTTCACCAGATTCAGCCCGTTTAATATCGTCTGCACTGAGATCAAGTTGTGGCGCTGGTGGGATTCCCGACATTGCTGCTCGACAACGGGTAACCAAATTTCTTACAAGCGTTGCTTTCCAATCACTCCAAGCCGCTTTACCGGTTGCTTCGCCATCAGCAATCGATAGCGCATGAAGAAGTTCTAAAGTCTCGGCATTGGGAATGAGTGAATTGACTGCAGTAATTGTGGCTGGATCATCGAGATCGCGACGAGTGGCGATGGCAGAGAGTAATAAGTGATGTTTTACAAGAAGTGTCAGAACGTCTGCATCACTAGTGGTAAATCCCATTCTCAATGCAAGCGGATGAATTAACTCGGCTCCATAATCTGAGTGATCTTTATCTGCATACCCTTTACCAAGATCATGAAAGAGCGCCGCAACTAATAGCAGATCTGGGCGGTGCACGGAGCGAGTAAGTGCAGCGGCCTTAACTGCAGTTTCAACCATATGTCGATCAACAGTATGGCGATGAAGAACATTGCGTTGTGGCAGCGAACGAAGATGGTTCCATTCTGGAAACCAACGACTTATGACTCCTTCTTGTTCGAGCGCTTCCCAAACCCGAATCATTGCTGAGCCGGCTCCAATCAACGTCACTAACTCTTCGCGCGCAGCTCTTGGCCACGGGTTTGGTAGATCAACCATCTCGCGCGCTAATCGTTCGCATGAATCAATTGAAAGAGGCACACCGAGCTGCGAAGAGGTTGCCGCCGCCCGAAGTCCAATTACCGGATCGTGTGAAATTTGATACTCATCAGCAATCATCAACTCGTTTGATTCTAAATAGAGACCGAGACCTACCTGATTCACTCCGCGAAGATTTATTTTATGTTTGAAGAGGCGTGAGAGTTTTCCATCTTTGATCTGATCAATTCGATGCCACATCAGTTCAAGAACATAATCAATCGTTCGAGCAGATCGTGCAACATCTGCCATTAATTCGTCTGCATCTGAATAGCGAAGTTGTGCTGCCACTTTGTCTTGTTCGATAAAGAGAAGCTGGTCTTTATTTCTGCCACTTGCTTCATGGAGCGCATCTCTCACATTGAGCAGAGTGGCTTCAGCGCTGGCGATTCGATCAAGCGGTACATTGATTAAAAGAACTTCCAGCAATTGCTCGTATCAATGTGACATCGCGTAGCCCGCCACGCGCCTCTTTTAAATCTGGTTCAAGTAAATATGCCAATTCACCGTGGCGCTGATGTCGCTCGAGCGCTACTTCTCGCAGCT
>RFMS01000051.1 GCA_009927575.1 Actinomycetota bacterium | reverse complement strand
AAGAAAAAGAGAGGAACCCAATCCTGAAGTAAATGAATAAAATTAACTTCGAATTATTTCTCCATCCTTCATAATCATGGAAATATCTCTGTAAGAATCTAAATCGGTCAATGGGTTATCACTTAAAGTGAGAAGATCCGCAGCAAACCCTGGGGCGACTTGACCAAGAAATTTCTCTTGGCGAATCAATTTTGCAGCAGTTAAGCTGATGGACTGAATAGCTTGAAGTGGTGAAAGTCCAGCATTAAACATCAAATACATTTCATGAAGCGCTGCTGGGATTCCATCAACTAAATCGCCGGGTGGATAGTCAGTTCCATTAACCATTTGATTTTTAGCTTTAATTGCTTTTTTAACACTTTCAAGGTGTTGTTCGCTCACGCGTAAGGCGTTCTGTATTGAAGGTTCTTCAAAATGGTTGGCCCGCATCCATGATTCAGAGCGCGTTACGCATAAAGTTGGAGTAACAAAGGCTTTAGCCGCTGCAAGTGCATTGGCAGTATCGTCATTAATGTTATAAATATGCTCAAACGACCTTACGCCTTGTCTTAAGGCTTGCATGATGGCTTTATTTTCTCCGGAATGAGCAACCACGTAAGTGCCATGCTCCGTAGCTGCTTTTACTGTTCCGGCTATTTCATCGTCGGTCATTTCGGCTTGGTCGGGTGTTTCGCCTGCTCTAGCCAATCCACCATTGATAAATATTTTTATGTGGTCTGCACCGGCATTTAATTCATCTAACGCTGCCTGATAGAAACCTTCAAAACCTTCGGCATATGAGCATGCGGAACCCGCACCATGACCATTAGGCGTCGAAAGCGCTCTACCTGCGCCGAAAATTCGCGGGGCTTTGGCCCAGCCTCGTCGAATGGCTGCTTTCAGAAAGAGATCTACTTTGTTCTGCTCATGCACACAACGAATCGTTGTTATACCGCTTGCCAGTGCTTGTTGTGCTCGATTTGCCGCTCGAAATGCAGTTATTGCTGGATTCTCATTTTCGTCGGTGTCTGAAAAAGGAAAAACAACTGATAAATGCGTGTGACACGAGATTATTCCAGGAACAATATATTTCCCACCGGCATCAATGACTGATGCATTTATTTTCGGAGTTTCGGTACTGATATTCCGTATAAGTCCATTCTCAATTTCAATCGATTTATTATGGAGGATCTCACCATTTGTCGTATCGACGATATTGCAGTTAGTAATCCACATTAATTCTCCTAGTCATTCTTTGAAGTGCTGGACAAAAAACATGAAACGGTTTGACTCTTATTAATTGAGAAAAGTTGTGGCGCTTCGGATGTACATTTATCAATTCGAAACTTGCAACGGGGATTGAATCGACATCCCGTGGGTGGAAATCGAGGATCTGGGACATCGCCAGAAAGTTCAACCGGCAAACTACCTTTGCCATCGGGTTTAGGAACCGCCTCGATTAAAGCCTTTGTATAGGGATGGACCGGTGAATTCCAGATGACATCTGTGTCTCCAATCTCTACTATCTCGCCAAAATACATAACAGCAGTGCGGTCAGTTATCTGTCTAACGACGGATAAATCATGGGAGATGAAAATCAAACCCAGGTTAAATTCTTTGGTGAGCTCCAGTAAAAGATTTGAAACTTGCGCTTGAGCTGAAGCATCTAATGCACTTATTGGTTCGTCTGCGATTATTACTTCAGGTTTAACACTCAAGGCTCTTGCAATAGCAATTCGCTGTCTTTGCCCTCCGCTAAATTGATGTGTGTATTTTTCGAGCGCACTTGCGCTTAGACCGACTCTTTCCAATAGCTGTGCCGAATATTGGCGAGCAGATTTTTCATTTTCGCCCTGATTAATTAGCCCATCAATGAGTTGATCACCAATTTTCCTGCGTGGATTTAGCGATGAATAAGGGTCTTGAAAGATTAATTGCAACGCACGTAAAGGCTCTGGACGAGATCCTCGACCCAAAGGCTCAACGAAATTATCTTTAAAGGAAATAGTTCCACTTGCGGCTGGAACTATTCCCATAATTGCTTTACCTAATGTGGATTTCCCGCAACCGGATTCACCGACTAATCCGAGTACTTCGCCTCTATCCAAACTTAGATCGACCGAATTCACTGCAGTGATGTGTGCACCGTCTTGTCGTCTGTAGGTTACTGAGAGATTTTTTACTTCAAGAATCATGATTATGAATCACCTTTTAGTGGATCGATATCGCAATAGAAGCGATGATGTGAATCCAGAGTGGTTAGTGGAATGACATGAGATTCGCATTGGGGAGTATTGAAAGGACAACGATTATGAAAGGCACATCCCAAAGGTTGTTTTCCAAGCTCAGGCGGGAATCCCATAATCGCTTTCAATTTCTTCTTTGAACCACTTATGTCAGGTAAAGAGTCCAAAATTCCTCTCGTATATGGATGCCGAGGGTTTTGAAGCAAGGTAGAAGTTTTACCAGATTCAACTTCACGTCCTGCGTACATAACGAGGAGTCGATCAGTCAGCGAAGACATAACGCCGAGATCGTGCGTGATGAAAATTATGGATAAGCCATGTTTATCTCTAAGCCGTCGGAAAAGATTAAGAATCCCAGCCTGCACCGTTACGTCCAAGGCAGTAGTTGGCTCATCAGCAAGTAGAAGTTTCGGATCACAAGCAAGGGCCATGGCGATACATATTCGCTGTCGCATGCCACCGGAAAATTGAGAGGGAACGGCATCCAATGATCTTTGAGGATCTGGAATTCTTACCTCAGTCAATAAATCTATTGCTTTTTCTCTTGCTTCATTTTTGGATAGCCCTAAATGAGTGATCATGTGCTCTGTTAGCTGAGTTCCGATACTCAACATAGGATGAAGAGAAGTCATAGGATCTTGAAAAACCATGGAAATTTCACGGCCCCGAATATCTCTCATTCTTTTTTGGTCGATACCAACTAATTCAGTGCCTGAGAATTTAAGAGATCCAGATATCTTTGAATGGTTTGGCAGCAATCCCAACAAAGTAAGTGCAGTCATCGTTTTTCCACTGCCACTTTCACCGGCGATGCCGAGAATTTCGCCGGACTCAAGTGAGAGATTGATCCCGTCTAGCGCTCTTGCATAGCCTCCTTTGGTAAGGAGTTCCACATTGAGATTTTTTACTTCAAGTAGCGTCATTTAATCCCGCAATGCTTTAGCTGTTCGAGGATCGAGGGCGTCGCGCAAAGTGTCTCCAAGAAAGTTAAAGGCAAGAACAGCGGTCAATATTGCAATTCCAGGGAAAACTGCGATCCACCATCGATCAAAATTATTTGATCCTGCTGAAACCATTGCACCCCACTCGGCAGAAGGTGGCTGAGCTCCTAAACCTAAGAATGAAAGTCCAGAGAGCAACAACATTCCATTTCCTGCCTCTAAAGCAGCAAGAACGAATACCGGACCCGAGATATTAGGTCGGAGATCAACCAATAAAGTTCGAAAAGTAGATGAGCCTAAAAGTCTGCTCGCAATGACATAGTCGCTCTTCTTTGCGTTGAGAATCAGACCTCGCACTAATCTTGCATATGTAGGCCAAGCAACTAATACCACCGCGAAAACTGCATTTCGTAATTGCGGTCCTAATGCAGCAGCCACTGCCATTGCGAGAATAATTCCGGGAAAAGCAAGAACCATGTCGGTAATACGCATAATTACGGCATCAATCCATCCGCCAAAATAACCTGCAATTGCACCGATGACAGTTCCGACAATCATTGATAACACAACCAACAAGAGGGATAACGGAAGAGTAATTCGAGCTCCATATAAAACCCGACTGAGCACATCACGTCCAACTTCATCTGTACCAAACGGGTGCAATGAAGAAGGTGGCATCAAAATGTCAGACTCTTGGAAAAGTGGATCGTGAGGAGCTATAACCGACGCAAAAATCGCAATAAATAGCCAAATAAAAAGAATAGACACGCCCACAATAGCGAGGGGCTGCCGCCAAGGGGAGTTATTAGAAATCTTTTGTTTGATCATTTGCTCTGTCGCATATTGGGATCAATCAGTCGATATAACAAGTCAACGATTAAGTTGATAGTGATAAAAATTCCTGCAACGACAATGCTGACGCCCATAATTCCAGGTAGATCAAGGCCAATTGCGCTCTTGAATGCATATTGCCCTAAACCTGGCCATGAAAACACGTTCTCGACTAGTACCGATCCTGATAGGAGATTTCCGAAAGCTACGCCGGCAACAGTAATAATTGATATTAGAGCAGGTCTCAAAACGTGACGTTTAATGATCAAGAATTCAGAAAGACCTTTAGCTCGAGCGGCTCTGACGTAGTCTTGTCCCAATATTTCTAAGACTGAAGCACGAGTAAATCGAGTAAGTACTGCAATTGTATAAATTGCTAAAACAATTGCGGGCAATGCCAAGTGTCGGAAAGCTTGCCAAGCTAAAGCCCACTGTCCGTGTAGCACTGCGTCTAATGTATAGATTCCAGTCACATGAGATGGCGCATCTTCACCTGGATCCAGCCTCCCATTGGTAGGGAACCAGCGAAGTTTAAAAAAGAAAATATAAAAAAAGACAAGCGAAAGCCAGAAAGTCGGAACAGAAACTCCCGTTAAACTGAAAAATCTGATTAATTGATCTGGCCATTTATCTCTATTGATCGCGGAAATGATTCCAAAAATTAATCCGAATAAAAGCGAAATTAAAATCGCAAAAATTGCAATCTCTAAAGTGGCAGGAAAAAATTCACCTAAATCAGTAGAGACAGGTCTCTGACTCTGTTGAGAAATGCCAAGATCTCCATGAAGAACTTTCTTAATATAAATCACGTATTGCTCAGGTACTGGTTTATCTAACCCATATTCCGCACGCCATCGGGCAACGATTTCCGGGTTACTCATTGCGCTCTGTCCAAGGTTCACCGCAGCTGGATCACCTGGCACCAACTGAGTGACGCAGAAAGAAATG
>RFMS01000064.1 GCA_009927575.1 Actinomycetota bacterium | reverse complement strand
TGTCTCGGACTTGGATTAGCAATCTCACTCTTCTTTATTGGACTTGGCGCAATTCAATGGGCACGAACATTGATGCCAGATCATGAAGTGATTGATCATCGAAAAGAATTCCGTTCAGCAGATGCAGATCGCAAAGATTTCATCGACACCGTTAAGACACAAGGTGAAGCCTCAGGTCTTGGACGTCGCTCCATCATCAAGCGCTCACTCGGTTTAGCACTTGGCTTAGTCGGCCTATCTCCCATTATTTTGCTCCGCGACCTTGGTCCAGTTCCAGGAAAATCACTCGAAGAAACTTCATGGAGAACCGGAACTCGTTTGGTGACCGATCCGCAAAATCGTCCGATTAAAGCCTCTGATTTAGAAGTTGGCGCAGTTGCCCAAGTACTGCCCGCTCTCCCAGAAGGAAAAGAGCGAACGCTGGAAGATATTGGTAAAGATGCAGTTCTTTTAATTCGCCTTCGTCCAGAAGAATTTAATCTCGATGCTGAACGCCTTTCCTGGACACATGAAGGGATCATTGCCTTCTCAAAATTGCTCACACATGGGTTGCGCAATCGCGCTCTACGAACAACAGACTAAGCATTTGCTCTGCCCATGCCATCAATCAACATTTGATGTCACTCGCGCCGCAAAGGTGATCTTTGGACCAGCTGCTCGCCCACTTCCGCAGTTGCCGATTACCGTAGATGCGGAAGGATATTTGGTGGCGAAAGCGCCATTTAATGAACCAGTCGGACCAAGTTTCTGGGAGCGTGATTCTGCATGAGTAAGAAAGAAAGAATTGCTGGAAACGTTGCCAACTACGTTGATGAAAGAACTGGCGCAGCGAAGTGGTTAAAGAAAACACTCACCAAAGTATTCCCAGATCATTGGTCATTCCTCCTTGGTGAAGTAGCGCTCTATTCATTCATCATTCTTTGCTTTCAGGAACATTCCTCACTTTCTGGTTTGACCCTTCAATGAAAGAAGTTGAATATGAAGGCAGTTACGAACCACTGAGCGGACTCAAAATGTCTGCTGCCTATGCATCGACGTTGCATATCTCTTTCGATGTTCGCGGCGGATTACTTATGCGACAGATTCATCACTGGGCAGCGCTTCTCTTTATGGTGGCGATTGTTGCGCACTTGATGCGCGTCTTCTTTACCGGCGCATTCCGTAAGCCACGTGAAGGAAACTGGGTACTTGGCGTAGGTCTATTAACACTCGGAATTGTTGAAGGTTTCTTGGGTTATTCACTTCCTGATGATCTTCTCTCCGGAACTGGTATCCGTATCGCTGAAGCGATTATTCAAGCAATTCCAGTTGTTGGATCGTACTTAGCCTTCTTTGCTTTCGGTGGTCCATTCCCCGGCTCGGTATTTATTCCACGTATCTACACCGTACATATTCTTCTTCTCCCCGGCGCATTCTTAGCGTTAATTACTATTCACTTAATGATGGTCTGGTATCAGAAACATACGCAATATCCAGGACCAGGTCGTACTGAGAAGAATGTTGTCGGTTATCCATTAATGCCTGTCTACATGGCGAAAGCTGGCGGTTTCTTCTTTATTGTCTTTGGCTTTACTGCATTTCTTGGTGCGGTTGCATCAATTAACCCCATTTGGTTATACGGTCCTTACACCCCTGCGCAGATTTCTGCTGGTTCACAACCAGATTGGTATATGGGATGGCTTGATGGATTAGTACGAATGGCGCCACCGCTTGAAACTCACGCATTCGGCCATACGATTTCGTGGAACATTCTTATTCCTGGTCTGATCATTCCGGGAATTATGTTCACTTTGATGGCGCTTTATCCATGGATTGAAAGTTGGATGACTGGAGATAAGCGCGAGCATCATCTACTTGATCGTCCACGCAATAATCCCAATCGCACTGCAATTGGTGCAATGGCGTTGACCTTTACCATAACAACGTTGCTTAATGGTGGAAACGATTTGATCGCTACACACTTTGATCTGACTATTAATCAAATTATGTGGTTCTCGCGAATTGGAATCCTCGTATTCCCACCACTTGCTTTTATTATTACCAAGCGACTCTGTCTCTCACTTCAACGCGCAGATCGCGAAGCAGTACTTCATGGTCGCGAGAGTGGTCGTTTAATGATGTTGCCTCACGGAGAATTCGTCGAAGTACACGATCCATTAACTCCAGAAGAACAGTGGACGCTGACTCAGCATGAACAACTGGCACCACTTGCACTTCCTGAATCAGATGGCAACGGTGTTCGCAATCCGCAGGGCCTAATTCGTAGCAAGATTCGCGCTCGCCTTACAAAAGCTGGCACTGAACAGATTGCAAAACCGACCCCGTCAGAAATGTTGGAAATCGGAGACGGTCACCACTAACTCGTTACCCCCGAGTTTCTGCAGAAGGTAGCGCACTTCACAATCTAGGCCGTTGGGGTTTCTGCTTCGCAATCTAAATGTTATCTCGCGATGCTTGACCTACCCACCTCCGCTAGCAAGGATTACACATCGCAGTAAGCGAGTATCGATTGTATCGATCAACCGTGGAGGATGAAATGGCAGAAGCAATTCCAGGTTTGCGCGGAATCGACCATGTGGGAATTACGGTTCCCGATGTCGAAGCAGCTGTAACTTTTTATTCAACTCTTCTTGGAGCAAAAGAAGTATTTCGATTAGGACCATTTGATTCCCGTGATTTTCCCGCTGTTGATGGCAAAGATTGGTCGCTCGCACACGTCAACGTTGCTGATGCGCGCTTTACTATTGTGATGTTGCAACTTCCTAATGGACATCGCTTAGAACTTTTCCAATATGACAGACCAGATGACCGACGTAAGCAACCACCACGAAATTGTGATTACGGTGGACACCACATTGCATTCCGCGTTGATAACGTCAGCGCAGTCATTGCCAAAGGAGCTGCACTTGGTCTGACGTTTATGGCAGGACCAATTGTGATGACAGAAGGTCCGGCTGCTGGTCAATCAATTAATTACTGCCTTGATCCATGGGGCAATCAACTAGAGCTTGTTGAGGATTCGGTTCGTCCATAACTATGTCAGCAACTCTCACTAACGCGCGCGTCGCCATGAGCGGCATCAGTAAAACTTTTGGTGCCGTGCAAGCGTTGCGCGATGTGAAGTTGACGCTCAATCCTGGCGAGATACATACCATCGCTGGCGAGAATGGTTCTGGTAAGTCAACGCTCTTGAAAATTCTTGGTGGCGTTATTCAACCTGACCAAGGACAGATCTCTATCGACGGCCAAGAGCAGGTATTCCCTGATGTTCGAAGCGCAATGAAGTTTGGTGTCACAGTTGTCTCACAAGAGTTGAGTCTGGTTCCTCATTTAAGTGCAGCGGAGAACGTCTTCCTCGGACATAACCAAGCGCGAAATAAATTTGGAATAAGTTGGGCCGACACTAATAAGAGTTGTTCGACGCTTCTCAAACGCCTCGATCTTGACCTTGATCCAAGTATTCAAGTGGGTTCGCTCTCCCATAACCGCCAGCAACTCATCGAAATTGCGCGAGCGCTCTCCTTTGATACCCGTGTTTTACTCTTAGATGAACCAACATCAGCACTTGATCCAATGAAGTGGATTCACTCTTTAGAGTGATGCGCCAGCTTCGCGACGAAGGTGTTGCAGTAGTTTTCATTTCCCATCGCATGCGCGAAATGCTAGATATCTCAGATCGCTACACAGTTTTGCGCGAAGGACAGTTCATCGATACTGCGCCAGCCTCAGATGTTGATGCAAACTGGCTACTTGATCGAATGGTGCTCCAGCGCGCAGGCAAGCACACGACAGTCAAAAGTGCAGCAACGACAAAACCAATCGTCCGGGTTGATGACCTCAAGGATAAATTTGGTGCGGTCAACGGCGTTTCGCTCGAATTCTTTCCGGGACAAATCACTGGCATGGCTGGACTTGCCGGTGCAGGTCGTACTGAATTAGTTGAAACGATCGTCGGCTTCCGTCCTCGACATTCCGGACAAGTATTCGTTAATGATCAGTGGGT
Source organism: Actinomycetota bacterium (assembly GCA_009927575.1). Lineage (GTDB taxonomy): Bacteria > Actinomycetota > Actinomycetes > Nanopelagicales > Nanopelagicaceae > UBA7398. The sequence continues at coordinate 20,108 of RFMS01000064.1, read as the reverse complement.
AGCACCAACTCCGAAAGCGATGATGCACGCTGGAGTCGCGCTCGTGCCAGATGATCGACGCGCTAAATCAAACTTCTTGGAAATGTCAGTTCGAGAGAACCTCACGATCGCGATGCATAACGTGGCGCTTGCTAAGCGTTCGAAATCAAAAGAGAGCAAGATCGTCAAAGAGTGGGTTGAGAAACTTCGAATCCGTACCCAAGATATCGATACACCGATTAAGAATTTATCTGGTGGAAATCAGCAGAAAGTCATCATTGCGCGATGCCTACAGATCAACCCGAAATTCCTTATTCTTGATGAACCAACTCGCGGTATCGATCTTGGTGCGAAGGCTGAGATCTATGAACTGCTGCGAAATCTGGCCAATGATGGGCTATCGATACTTGCTGTTTCGTCTGAACTTGTAGAGATTTTTGAAATTTCGCAACGAGTCCTTGTCATGCACGCTGGTGTCATTACTGCAGATTTAACTCGCGAAGAAGCTACCGAACAACGAGTTGTTGCTGCCGCAACTGGTGAAGGGAATGGATAGATGAAACTCAATATCTTCTCCAAGGAGAAGCGACAGACACTACCTCCGTGGTCAGGCCTCCTTGCTCTTCTCGTTGTACTTATGGCGATCATGGCTGTACTCGAGCCAGGTTTTGTCAGTCAGAGCAATATCAACAACATCATTCGCGCAGCAGCGATGCCATGTGTGTTGGGAATTGGAATGACCTTTGCAATCCTTACTGCAGGTTTGGATTTAAGCGTAGGTAGCGTTGTTGCATATTCTGGAGTTTTGCTCGCAGTGACTGCAAAGGTGATGCCTTCCTATACAGCAGTTGGCGCAACATTCGTTATCGTCACTTTAACCGTTGGCGGACTTAATGGCGCTCTCATTGGAAAATGGAATCTCAATCCATTCGTTGTCACCCTCGGCGCACTAGGAATTTTCCGAGGCATTGCTTATGTCGTAACTAATGGTGCAACTCAAGTTGTTGAAACCGGAAAGCTCATCAAAGTTCTTGGTGACGGTAACGTCGGTCCAGTTCCCGGTCCCCTCATTGTTGCGGTGGTCTTATGGATTGTTGCTGGCTATGTTCTTCGTTATACCTACTTCGGTCGCGATGTCTATGCAGTAGGTGGCAATGAATACGCCGCACAACTTGCAGGTATCAATACGCGCAAAGTAAAGATCGTTGTCTACATCATCTCTGGCGCTTGCGCTGCGCTCGGCGGAATTATGCAAGTGGGTCGTTTGGAATCTGCTGCACCAACAGCTGGTGCTGGCCTTGAACTCGCAGTTGTCGCTGGCGTTCTTCTCGGCGGTACACGCCTTAGTGGTGGCGTTGGAACCATTACTGGAACTATTATCGGAATATTTTTCTTGAAAGTTGTATCCAATGCCCTCACAATATTGGGCGTTAATTCTTACTGGCAGGACATCGTCACTGGTGCCTTGTTGGTAGCCGCGGTGCTCTTTGACCGCATTCGATTGGAAATCTCTAATCGAACAGCTCAACGAAAGGAAAGCTAGACAATGAAAATGAAGAAGGCTCGCGTTCTTCTTGTGGCTCTCGCTGCCGCGGCACTCGTGCTCACCGGTTGCAGCAAGGCTAAAGATGAAAATGCAGGTGCGCTTGTTGGTTTCAGTTATCCAATTGAAGCGAATACCTACCTTAAGGCGATCGGTCTTGCAGCTGAAGCAGAACTTGCAAATGCAGGTTATGGCTTCTATCCAGTCGATGCACAGCTCGATGGAAACAAGCAGATCTCTGACGTCGAAGCGATGATCACCAAGGGCGTAAAAGCCATGATCATCTACCCACTTGATTCCAATGGTCTCAAGCCAGCTCTTCAAAAAGCTGCAGATGCCGGAATCAAAGTCATCACGATGAACTACTCAGTTGATGATTCAACAATGGCTCCACCAGCTCCATCACTTGGACAGGTACAAGATGCATTCCCACAGCGCGCACTTGCTCAAGAGCGTGTTGCATGGTTGAAGTCGGTACTTCCAAAAGGTGGAAACGTTCTCTACATGGGTCTTGCATTCCCAGTAGCAGCGTTGGAAGCACACGCAAATATGTTTAAAGAAGAACTCGAGAAGGATGGAACTTTCAAGTATCTCGGTCGCGTAGATAACAAGACCGACGATTCAGAAGGTGCACGTCAAGCAATGGATCAAGCTCTTGTGAAGTACAAGAACATTGATGCAATCGTTGCTTACAACGATCCAACAGCTCTCGGTATCTACGCTTCACTTCAAGCAGCAGGCAAGAATGGCAAGATCAAGGTCATTGGTCTCCAGATGCAGCCAGAAGCTGTGAAGTCACTTCAAGCAGGCGAAATCGATGGATCATGGGATTACGATCCAGTTTCCAGCGGTGTCTCACTTGCTGATCTCGCAATTGCTGCACTGAAGGGTGAGAACCCAGCAAAGACCATCCAAACCAAGGCGATCTTCTACGACAAGACAACTGTCGCAAACTTCGTCTCATGGGATGATCGAATTGCAAAAATCAAGAAGTAAATAACTTCTTAAAGAAAACGGCCCGAGCAATCGGGCCGTTTTTTATTGACCTTCTGCCAGTTTTTTTAACCGCACAAGTGTTTTAGCTACTGCAACTTGAGCGAATCCATAGGCTTTTCGTGCATTAAGCCACCATTGAAATGGCGATGGTCTGCCATCGAAAGTTTCGGTAACGAGTGTCTTGTTAGGTGAGAGTTCTTTGAGTTCATAGCGCCAGACCCATCGCCCAAGATGGCGCCAGGCAATCACTTCATTTTCTTTGAATTCAACGACAGTATTGATAATTCGATATCGAATACCTAGTTTCATCTTCATCCCAAATTTTGCGCCGAGGTAAAGGTATTGGTCCCCCGTAAATTGACCCTTCACTGTCCCGGAGCCATCAAATTCTGGGTGGCGATTTGGCACTGCAAGCAAGCGAAAGATTGTCGAAGCTGGTGCATCGATTTCAATCCGGGCTGATTTAACTTTTGAGTCGTTGGTATCGAGAATTTCGGAGCGAGTTTCTGGAGACACGTACTTAGGTTAACGAAAAGTTGATCAGCAGGAAATATTAATGGCTTTGATATTTAGGTGATTCGTATTCGAGTACGAATCCGAGAATGGTGACGAGCAAGAAGCCAACGCCAATGAGCGTGAGCCACCAACCAACAATCAGTCCCATTCCGCAAACCATGATTGCGAAACTTACCCAGAGTGGCCACCATGAATGCGGGCTAAAGAATCCAATCTCGCCAGCAGATTCAGCGATCTCGCCATCGAGTTTATCTTCTGGAAGTTTTCCGCCTTGGCGTCGTTCACTAAACCAGACATAGAAACCAATAAGAAGCGCAAGACCTGCGCAGAGAGCGATTGCTGTTACGCCAAGTTCTTCGCCACCAACAAAGAAATAAATCAGATCAATAACAATATAAAAAACAGTGAGGAAAGCGAAGAGGATCCAGGTTGCGCGCATTGTTAGTGATTGTCCTTTGCTGCGAATTCTGGATGGTGGAGATCAAAAGCTGGACGCTCACTTCGAATGCGTGGCATCTTGGTGAAGTTATGTCGCGGTGGTGGACATGATGTTGCCCATTCCAACGATGCGCCATAGCCCCATGGATCATCAACATTTACTTTTGGTGCGTTACGCGAGATCCATAGATTCATAAACCAAGGAATCATCGAGATCGCGAGCAGAATTGAACCGTAGGTAGAAATCTCATTCATAAAGGTAAAGCCATCGCCCGGCAAGTAATCCGCGTAGCGACGTGGGAAACCTTTAATGCCAAGCCAATGTTGGATTAAGAAAGTCATATGGAAACCAACGAAAAGTAACCAGAAGTGGATCTTGCCGAGGCGTTCATTGAGCATACGTCCGGTGAGCTTTGGCCACCAGAAGTAATAGCCAGCGAACATTGCGAAGACCACTGTGCCGAAGAGAACGTAATGGAAATGTGCCACGACGAAATATGTTGCAGAGACTGAGAAATCAAGCGGTGGGCTAGCGAGCATGATGCCGGTGAGGCCACCAAGTAAGAAGGTGATAAGGAAGCCCATAACCCAGAGCATTGGTGTTTCAAAGGTAATCGCTCCGCGCCACATCGTGCCAATCCAGTTGAAGAACTTCACACCAGTTGGAACACCGATGAGGAATGTCATCAGTGAGAAGAATGGAAGGAGAACTTGGCCGGTTGCAAACATATGGTGAGCCCATACTGCAACAGAGAGCGCTGCAATTCCGATTGTTGCTGCGACTAGTCCTTTATAACCAAAGATTGGTTTGCGACTAAACACCGGCAAGATTTCTGATGCGATACCAAAGAATGGCAACGCGAGAATGTAAACCTCAGGATGTCCAAAGAACCAGAAGAGATGTTGCCAGAGAACAGCGCCACCATTTGCCGGATCAAAGATATGTGAACCAAAGAGTCGATCGGCTTCTAATCCCAAGAACGCTGCGGCGAGCGGTGGGAAGGCGATCAATACCAAGATTGAAGTAAGGAGCACGTTCCAGGTAAAGATCGACATGCGGAACATCGTCATGCCAGGTGCGCGCATGGTGATGATCGTTGTAATGAAATTTACGCCACCAAGAATTGTTCCAATACCACCGAGTGCAAGACCAACAATCCATAAATCTGCGCCAACGCCAGGTGAATATTGTGAACTTGAAAGTGGTGCATATGCAGTCCAACCAAATGATGCTGCACCGCCAGGAGTAAGGAATCCAGCAAATGCCATTGTTCCGCCGAAGAGGAATAACCAGTACGACAACATATTCATTCGCGGGAAAGCAACATCTGCTGCACCAATTTGTAACGGCATAATCGCATTAGCAAAACCCGCAAAGAGCGGGGTTGCAAACATTAAGAGCATGACAGTTCCATGCATGGTAAAAATCTGGTTGTACTGCTCGTTGCTAAGGAATTGCAGACCAGGTTTGAAAAGTTCTGCTCGTAAAAAGAGCGCTAATAAGCCTCCGATAAGGAACCAGACGAAGGTGGTAACAAAGTAAAGATTGCCGATTTTCTTGTGGTCAGTAGTAGTAACCCACGATACGAAAGCTCTTCCTTTAGAGGTCTTTGGAAGTTGCTCTTGGCGAGGCAAAGTCGTTGGACGCGTTGCAAAAGTTGTCATGCTTGAGCCGCCTTCAATGAATTGATGTATGACTGATATTCACTTGCCGAAACTACTTTGACAGTGAAGAGCATGCCGGAATGATTTCGACCGCAATGCATTGCGCATCGACCTGGGTACTCCCCTAATTTCTTCGCAGTGAATTCAAGTTGCGAAGTAGCGCCGGGAATATTCATGCGTTGGATCATGAAGGCTGGAATATAGAAACTGTGATCAACGTCTGAAGCTGTGATAGTAAATCGAACTGGTTCGTTAACTGGCATATAAAGAATAGGTGGATTTTCTGGAGTTCCTGTCACTGTTGCATTTGGACCGGCTTCAGCGTAAGTAAATTGCCACGACCATTGAATTCCATTAACAGTGATGTCATGAACGCCAGCTGTTGAAACGGGTGAAACTTTTGTTACTGCTGTCTCTGCTTTCGCGGTAAATGCGAAGAGCACAGCAACAATCACTATAGGAATAAGTGTGTACGCCACTTCGGTAGGAACGTTGTACTGGGTCTGCTTTGGCATCTCATTGCCTTTGCGGCGATGGAATGCAATCGACCAGAAAATTAGGCCGGCCGTGAAGAGACCAACGATGATTGCTAATACCCAGAACAATTGCCAGACAGGAAGTGAATGATCGTTGACGCTAGCAATGCCACGATCAAAACCAAATGTAGGAACGCTTTCGCTCGAACAGCCAGTGAGAAGTAGAAGGCTTGAAAGCGCTAGAGCCCCAGAAATTCCACGGCGCGTCAACATTGGGAAAGGATAACTGCCCATTTCGCACATCTCTCATTGAGCGCGTATCGTTCCAAGGGTGGTTCCTGTCACAAGAGATTTCCAGAGTGATACCCCTCTGGGCGAGAAAACCCTCGCGCATTTAACTGAGATTTTCGGCCGAAATTGGCCGAGCCCAGAAAAGCTCCACCATAGGTCACGACAAGTAGCCATCAACCTCGCACATGCGAAGGAATCAGTCGCTCACTACCTCGCAATCGACCCGTCAGAGTTAGAAATTATTGGCGGAACATCAACGGCGCTATCACTCGGCATCAGCGGACTCTTAACCGAGACTTCTACTCACTATTTCTTTGGTGCAACCGATCGACGAACTTCTGGTGCCGCAGCTGCCCTCTTTGAAAAGCGAGGCGGAAGATCAACTCGTCTTGAAAGTGATATCGATGGCCAGGTTTCATACTTAGCAATAACTTCTGAAAATTCAGCAACTGCTTGGCAATCTGCGAATCGTGAGACCGGCGTTCTTCAACAGAGCGTCCCTATAAATGGCGCGATTTGTGCTGATATGACAAACGATCCCTTTACTCCGTTGCCACCACGATGGGATACCGCAATCTGGGAGCCAGCATCCTGGGGTGGGCCACGAGGTATTGGGTTCTTAGTTATCAACAAGAATTCGAAAGCGTGGCGCAATCCTGGTGCGCAGATTGCCGATTATCGAAGCGCTCCTGATTTTTCAGTTCCGTTATTTATTGCATCTGCACTTGCACTCGAAGAAACAATGACAGCAAGAAATGATTCGATGATTGAAGAGAATTACCAACACTTTATTTCTGTTTTGAAGTCGCTCAAACCAGATGTTGTTATCGCTGGTGAAAAATCTCCGCGGACCTTGAGAAAAGTTTCACTTATTGTTCCTGGGATTGAAGCAGAAGAAGCACTTCGCACATTAGAGAAATTAGGTTTTCTTGTTGATTCGGGATCTGCGTGTATTACGCCAGAACTTCATCCCAGTAACGTGCTGCAAGCGATGGGGCTTACGCAATCAGGAAATCTTCGAATGTCGCTTCGAGAAGATCAGAGCAAGCAGGATTGCGAGGAGCTCGCAAAAGCTATTGCGGCGCTGTCGTAATTCGAGCTAAATGCGAGGCGATATCTGCCGCAGCAGCATCACCATAGGCAGTTCTAAATCGATTCAAAAATGTCTCGCGCGTAAATCGATATTCCTGTGTTCCTTTGGTTTCGATGACGTAGGTAGCAATCATTGAACCTAGTTGTGCACATCGCTCATCGCTGAGGCCCCATGCCACACCAGCTAGGAAGCCAGAGCGGAATGAATCGCCAACACCGGTTGGATCAATCTTTGCATCTTCTTGTGGCACGCCAACAACAACTTTCTCGTGGCCGACTCGTTCTACTTGCGCGCCATTTGAACCGAGAGTGACAACGCGCGTCTTAACTCGATTGAGAATTTCGCTATCGCTCCAACCAGTTTTCTGAATGGCGAGCGCTAACTCGTATTCGTTCATAAACAAATAGGTAGCGCCATCAATAAGTTGTTTAATGGCATCGCCATCCATACGCGCCATTTGTTGTGAAGGATCAGCGGCAAATGGAATTCCACGAGTGCGACAGAGTTCAGTATGGCGAAGCATCGCATCGGGATCATCTGGCGAAATGATGACCAGATCAAAAGTTCCGGTCTTCTCCATAATTGGATCAAGTTCAATATTGCGCGCTTCACTCATTGCGCCGGGAAAGAAGGATGCGATCTGATTCAACTCGGTATCAGTTGTCACCATGTAGAGAGCGGTATGGAGATTTTCTGAGACAAGCACATGCGAAGTTACTACTCCATGACGAGTGAGCCACGATTCGTAATCGACCCAATCTTTTCCGACCGCTGCAACAAGAACTGGATTGAGTCCAAGAACGCCAAGACCGAATGCGATATTTGCCGCGCAACCACCGCGCCGAACATCAAGGCCATCAACTAAAAATGAAAGCGATACTTTTTCGAGTGAACCCGCAACGAGTGAGTCGGTGAATTTTCCTGGAAAGGTCATCAAGTGATCTCGACCGACCGAGCCCGCGACGGCAATCTTCATTGCGGGAGTGTAAAACGCTTGCTTCGAATTACGAGTTAATTAATTGAAGGAATCGCCGCATGCGCATGAACCTTGCGCATTGGGATTATCAATCGTGAAGCCTTGCTTCTGAATGGTGTCGACGAAATCGATTGTTGCGCCCATTAAATAAGGAGTACTCATTTTGTCGGTCACTACTTTGACAGTGCCAAATGCTGTAACGGTATCGCCATCCATTGAGCGATCATCGAAATAGAGCTGATAGCGAAGACCAGAGCAACCACCAGGTTGAACTGCCACACGTAAGCTGAGATCGTCTCGACCTTCTTGCGCCAAGAGCGCAGCGACCTTCTCTGCAGCAACTGATGTAAGAACGATTGATGTTGCTGTTGCTTGTGGCGTTGATGTGGTTGTTTCAGTGCTCATTTTTCTCTCCGTTTACTGATGAGCAGCTCTCATGTGAGAACTCACTTTCTCAATAGGAACACTCTACTAGTCGCCAATTGGAATTTCGCTCTCAGATTCGCGCTCAGGCAGAGAAAAGTTAGAGAATACCGCTGTGAGTTTGACCAACCTGCTACTCCTCGGCCGAGGTTCTGATCTTGCCAGCGAGCGTGGCGTGACCTGCGATGGTGAACTTCCAGCGCCAAGTGATCCCAACCTTGTCGAGCGAGCAAAACTGGCGCGCGAAGCGTTGGGTTCGAAAGCAATGATTCTTGGCCATCACTATCAACGTGATGAAGTTATCGCTTTCGCCGATATCACCGGTGACAGTTTCAAATTAGCACAAGCGGCTGCAGCAAATTCTGGCGCGGAGTACATCTTCTTCTGCGGTGTTCACTTCATGGCAGAGAGCGCCGATATTCTCACTAGCGCAAATCAAAAAGTAATTCTTCCCGATTTAGCAGCCGGATGTTCAATGGCTGATATGGCAACAGCGCAGCAAGTAAATGATTGTTGGAAAGTACTTACTGAGTTAGGAATTGCAGAGCAAACAATTCCCGTGACATATATGAATTCTTCTGCAGCAATTAAATCCTTTACCGGCGAACATGGTGGCACGATCTGTACTTCATCGAACGCCAAGCGAGCGATGTCGTGGGCCTTTGAACATGGCGACAAAATTCTCTTCTTGCCTGATCAACACCTCGGGCGAAATACCGCAGTTCTCTCACTTGGGCTAAAACTTGAAGAGTGTGTTCTCTGGAATCCGTGGAAACCACGCGGTGGACTTACTGATAGCGAATTGAAAAACGCCAAAGTAATTCTCTGGCGAGGGCATTGTTCAGTGCACGGTCGATTTACTCTTGATAACGTTCACGAGATTCGCAATCGAGTGCCTGGCGTAAAAGTTCTTGTTCATCCTGAATGCCAACATGACGTTGTTGCAGCGGCTGATGTTGTAGGAAGTACCGAATCAATAATTCGCACAGTTAGTGAAGCACCAGCGGGGTCGAAGTGGGCGATCGGAACTGAACTCAATCTCGTCTCTCGATTAGCCGCAGCTCACCCTGAACAGAGCATCTATTTCTTGGATAAGACTGTCTGCTACTGCTCAACGATGAATCGCATAGATCTGCCACATCTGGTCTGGGCGATGGAGGCCTTAGTTGCAGGCCGAGAGGTCAACCTCATTAAAGTCGATGAGAAAACCGCTCACTTTGCAAAAGTTGCACTTGAGCGAATGCTGGCTTTACCGTAGCCAAATGACCGAAGCCAAAGGACGTCCCACTCCAAAGCGCAAAGATGCAGAGAAAGCGCGCATCACGCCACGACTTGCCCTGCAACAAATCGCAGCGAAAAGAAAGCACAGAAGGAAGCGAGTCGACAGGCGCGAGTTTTAGCGCGACAAGCATTTATGCGCGGTGAAGAGAGCGCACTCCCACCACGAGATCGTGGTCCCGTTCGTCGCTTTGTTCGAAATTATGTTGATGCACGTCGTTCCATTGGCGAATTCTTTCTACCGATTGTGATGCTCGTACTTTTCTTAACAGTTATTCCCATCGCATGGGTTCAATTTGCTTCCGTTATGTTGATGTACAGCGCACTACTCTTTAGCGTTGTCGATGGAATTTTCCTGACGCGCAAGATTAAGAAGGAAGTTGCTCGCCGATTCCCTAATGAACCAACGAAGGGACTTGGAATGTATGGCTGGCTTCGATCCACGCAGATCCGTCGCCTACGCGCGCCACAACCACAAGTGAAAGCTGGCGAGCAGATCTAACTAAGCGCGCGGGTTCGGGCTTACAGTCTTTGCTGGATCTTTCTCTGGAATCGAACCAAGTACTGCGTCAATCTTCTTCATAATCTCAGCATCAAGTTTCACGCCACTTGCTTTGACGTTCTCTTTGATCTGCTTTGGTTTGGTTGCGCCGATGATTGCCGATGACACGTTGGGATTTTGAAGGACCCACGCCACTGCAAGTTGCGCCATGGAAAGGCCAACTTCTTTTGCAATGGGATCGAGTTTGGCAACTGCAGTTAATACATCGTTATTCATCCAACGCGAAATCATGTTAGCGCCACCTTTTTTATCAGTAGCGCGAGTGCCGGCTGGTGGTTTCTTCCCTGGTTTGTATTTACCGGTTAGCGCACCTTGGGCGATAGGTGACCAGACAATGTGGCCAATTCCTTCTTTGCCACAGAGTGGATCTACTTGAGATTCAATCACGCGCCAGAGCATGGAATATTGCGGTTGGCTCGAGACGAAACGTGTGTAGCCGCGCGCATCTTGGATAGAGAGCGCGCTAGAAATTTGATCAGCGTTCCACTCGGAGAATCCGATGTATTGGACTTTTCCTTGGCGAATTAAGTCATCAAATGCGCTAAGTGATTCTTCAAGCGGAGTTTCGAAATCGAAGCGATGCATCTGATAGAGATCGATGTGATCAGTGCCTAATCGCTTGAGCGATGCGTGGCACGATTCCATGATGTGCTTGCGTGAAAGGCCGCGATCATTTTTTCCTGGACCAGTTGGCCAGTAAACCTTGGTGAAGAGTTCATAGGATTCACGACGAACACCTTTAAGTGCTTTGCCAAGTACGACTTCAGCTTTTGTACCGGCATAGACATCGGCAGTATCAAAGGTTGTAATGCCTTCATCGAGCGCTGCCTTCACACACTTAATTGCGGCGGTCTGTTCGACTTGGGACCCATGAGTGATCCAATTACCGTACGAAATCTCTGATACGTAAAGCCCACTCTTGCCTAATCTGCGATGTTCCATGGCGTGAGCCTACTTGTTGAATCAATCGTGCGCTACGCTACGTGACAACGAGATATCGAAACGATTCTCGTCACAACTAAATATTTCTCTACTTGAAGTTCTTCGTGCAGGGGAAGTCGGTGAAAATCCGACGCTGACCCGCAACCGTGAAATAAGAGGTATTCATCTCTTATTAAGTCGGATTACCTGGCGAAGAATTGAATAACCACCCGTCGAGGATTGCGGGGCGGAATTTATTTCGCCACCGTGAGTCTCCTAACTTAAGGAGTTTTTCACGTGAAAAAGTCACAGCACGTTCGCAGTATTGCTCTTCTTACTCTCCCACTATTTCTTTTCAATCTCATATTTACCTCAAGCGCTCACGCCGAAAAGGGTTATCGCTACTGGGGTTACTTCCAAGCAGCTGCCGGCGCAACACAATGGACCGCAGCAATGACTGGACCTTCTGTAGAACTACACGATGGCGATGTTGAAGGTTGGGCATTTACCGCAAGCAGCAATGACATTCCTGCAACTCCTCCAATGGCTGATCCAGACTTTGCAACTCTCTGCAATGGGTCATCGCAAGTTGCTGGAAAAATTCGCGTGGGAATTGTCGTTGACTTTGGTGGCGCAGAGATTGCACCAAGTGGTGAAAACCCGAAAGAAGTAATTACTGATTGCGTTGTTATCCCTGCAAAGTCCACGGGTCTAGTAGCGCTACAAGCAATTGCGGAAGTGCGTGCAGATAAATCAGGTTTGATTTGTGGAATTGGTGGCTATCCAGCATCAGAGTGTGGTGTTGAAATTGAAATGCCTACAGCACAAGCCATGACTACTTCAGCTCAGAATGACGGCGTTGAAAAAGATAACACATCAGAGATTAAAGAAGGGTTTGAGCCGGTTGAATATCTTGCTATTGGCGCAGCGCTATTAGCCGCTCTGGGCATCTTTGTTCTGATTCGCCGCCGTAAATAGAACTTTTCATAACTTTCTACGATGAAACGTCATCCCCTCGCGTGGTGGGGTTGTTGCGCGCTCTTAGCGATATTTGTTCTCCACTCAGATAGCGCGATCTATGCAACGGTGATTTCTTTGGCGTTGGCTGTATTGGTACTTCTCTCCCGAGAGAGTTCGTATTGGTACAGATCATTTGCCTTCACACTTCGAATTGCCGTTCTACTCTTTCTTATCCGAATGAGTGTGGGAATTGTTATTGGCGTACCGATGCCTGGACGAACGCTCTTTCGATTACCAGAAATTCACTTACCGTCATGGTTAGTGGGAATTCGGTTGGGAGGCGAAGTCACCTCGCAACGCTTGCTCACGACCTTCCATGAGTGCGCCATCTTGATTTCGCTTGTGCTCATTTTTGGCGCAGCAAATGCGTTAGTGAGTCCACGAAGTTTGATGAAAACATTCCCCCGCGCGCTCTATAACGTCAGTACAACAATTCTCGTTGCGACGTCAACGCTGCCGCAATTAGCTCGTAGTTTTTCGAGAATTAAAAGAGCACAACGTTTGCGTGGCCAATCACACTCGACGATTACCTCGTGGCGGAAAGTTTCTGTGCCACTTCTTGAGGAATCGCTTGAGCGAGCATTGGATTTAGCAACTGCAATGGAAGCGCGCGGTTATGGATACATGAAGAACGTTTCACACTATCGACCACTGATGTGGCGAATTCACGATTCCATACTGCTCTCGAGCGCTCTTGCAGTGGTGGTGGTTTTCTGGTGATCTCGTTCCGCAATGTTTCATTGATTTATCCCAATTCGCTTCGAACTGTTCTCGATGGGCTATCTATCGAAGTCAATGAAGGTGAGATGGTGCTTGTTATCGGCCACACTGGCTCAGGCAAAAGTTCACTTATTAAATTAGTAAACGGCCTTGTTCCTCATCACACCGGTGGAATATTGAGTGGCGAGATAGAAGTCGCCGGCCGATCGACGCGATCGCTAAAACCTGGTCAACTTTCAGATGTAGTGGGAATTGTTGGTCAGAGCCCGGCACATGGTTTTGTTGCAGATATCGTTGAAGACGAAATTGCTTTTGGTCTGGAAGCACATGGTGTTGCACCTGAAGTCATGCGAAAACGCGTTGAGGAAGTTCTGGATCTCCTTAGTCTGACTGAGTTACGCGATCGTTCAATCTCATCGTTAAGCGGTGGTGAACAACAACGAGTGGCAATCGGTGCAGCATTAGTTCTTAATCCAAAAGTTTTGCTTCTTGATGAACCAACCAGCGCACTCGATCCCATCGCTGCCGAAGAAGTACTTGCGATCGTTTATCGACTCGTCCATGATCTTGGTTTAACGGTGATCATCGCAGAGCATCGACTTGAGCGAGTTATTCAATTTGCAGATCGAGTTCTGTTGATCAACGAAGATGGCAGCGCAGAGATTGGCGATACCGCAACAATGCTCGCCTCGTCACCGATTGCGCCACCGCTTGTGAATCTTGCGAAAGTTCTCGGTCAAGAAAAAATATCTCTTTCGGTACGAGAGCTACGGAGAAATACCGAAGAACTGCGAAATGTCCTCACCAATCTCCAACCGAAAATAGCGCCTGCGAATATCGGTTCGGCGATTTTTACACTCGACAATGTCAGCGCAACGTACGACGAGAAATCAGTTCTCACTAATGTCTCGCTGGCAATCCATTCAGGCGAAGTTGTCGCGCTCATGGGGCGAAATGGCGCAGGAAAATCAACACTTCTTAAGTGCGCAGTTGGACTGACGCCAATTACACGTGGCGAAGTACAGGTCTGTGGTCGAGATCCGCGCGAACTCAAAGGAAAAGATCTCATTTCGCGAGTTGGCTATATCCCGCAAGAGCCAGATGATCTTCTCTATAACCAGAGCGTTGCCGACGAATGTCGCCAAGCAGATCTCGACAATAACGTCGCTGCTGGCACCACACTTAATATTTTTAAATCGCTGATGACCCTGCCTTCGTTATCTATTCACCCAAGAGATCTCTCTGAGGGACAGCGGTTAGGTTTAGCGCTCAGCATTGTTCTTGCAGCTCAACCACAGTTACTTATTCTTGATGAACCTACTCGAGGCTTAGATTACGAAGCGAAGCGAGAACTTATTCGAATCGTTCGCAGCCTTGCTCGCGATGATGGCTCACAGCAACGTCATTGTGGAATTTTTATCGCCAGCCATGATGTGGAGTTAGTTGCCGAGATTGCAGATCGAGTTATTTTCTTAGCTGACGGTGAAATTCTTTCGCAAGGATCTACCCGAGATGTGCTGACATCTTCGCCCGCATTTGCACCGCAAGTAACAAAGGCACTTTCCCCACAACCATGGTTGACCGTTGGCGAAGTTGAAGCCGCTTTAGAAGGCCGTAATGTTTAACACTCGCATACCACTCTCATCGCTACTCATTATTTCGATTAGTTCATGTGTAGGGCTGGTTGCATTTACATGGCCGCTTTATATTCCAGCCTCCGATAATGTCTTATCTGCTTCATCGGCAAAAGTTCTCTCACTCGTTCTTGCATCTGCTGCCATCGCTGCAGTCTTTATCGCAATCAATCAACAGCTCTTCGACAGCAAAGTTGTTGCACTACTTGGAATTCTTGTGGCGCTCGATGGCGCGCTCCGATTAGTTGGAGCGGGAGCGGCTGGAATTGAACCGATGTGGTTTCTGCTCATTCTTGCTTCCTATATTTTCGGTGCAACATTTGGGTTTGCCATGGGAGCGCTATCCATCGCAACCTCTGCCTTACTTACTGGCGCGATAGGACCATGGCTTCCCTTTCAAATGTTTGCCGCAGCATGGATAGGCATTGGCGCTGGACTTATTGGTAACGCTCGAATACTTCAGAAATACCGTCGTCTTGAATTATCGCTCTTGATGTTTTTTGGCGTTATCGCTGCAGAGTTCTTTGGAATCATGATGGATCTGCAGTTATGGCCGTGGTTGTTATCGCGTGATACCCAACTTTCATATGTTGCTGGCGCAAGCGTCGTTGACAACCTTCATCGATTTATTGTTTTTCATTTAGCCACATCGATGTCGTGGAATCTGCCACGAGCAGTAGTTACTGCACTCTTAATTCTCTTCGCTGGCCGAGCAATCTTAGGTTCGCTCCGACGAGCTCAAAGAAAAATTACTTTACCCGCGATGGCACCAGCGGAACTTTAACTATCTCAGCTTCACTGACTCGACCACGAATATCAATACGAACCTTTTCACCAATTCCATGCGTGGTTTAATGAGTGCGAGCGCAATACCAACTCGAAGAGTTGGCGAGAATGTGCCACTTGTGACTTCACCGATTTCGCTATTGTCTTGGCTCAATACTTTCATTCCAGCGCGAGGTATTCCGCGATCAAGAGATTTCAGCGCGCGCAATACGCGATGTGGCCCGCCCTCTTTCTCTCTCTCGCAGATGGCTTTACCCCAGAACGTGGGCTTCTTCATTCCTACTGCCCATCCTGCACTTGCTTGAATGGGTGTGATTGATAATGAAAGTTCATGGCCATGCAATGGATAACCCATCTCTGTTCGCAAGGTATCGCGTGCACCAAGTCCACATACTCGGCCATCTCGCGCAGTAATTTCGGTAACGAGCGCGTCCCAAATTTTTTCAGCGCTTGCCCACAATGGAAGCAATTCGAATCCAAGTTCTCCGGTGTAACCAGTTCTGCAGATAATTAACGGTGAGCCCTGAAATGACGTTTCACTAAACGACATGTATTCAAGTGAGGTATCAATTCCAAGCGATTGAAGTACGTCTGCAGATTGTGGACCTTGCACAGCGATAACTGCATAGGCTTCATGGCGATCTGTAATGGTGAGATTCTTAGGGGCGGCAGCTTTTAGCGCTGCAACAACCGCTGCGGTATTTGCCGCATTGGGAATGAGGAAGAGATGTGATGGCGACTTCCGGTAAACAATCAGATCATCGATTACTCCACCAAATTGATCATCGCAGAGCATCGTGTACTGGGCTTGCCCATCAGCAATTCGATTCAGGTCGTTGGTAATTGCTGAATTGAGAAACTCCAAAGCTCCTTCACCAACAATCTCTGCTTTGCCTAAATGTGAAACATCAAAGATTCCGACTCGCTCACGTACGGCAGTATGTTCTGCGATTACGCCACCACCTGAATTTGCTGGATATTCGATCGGCATATCCCAGCCACCGAAATCTGCGAGTTTGGCGCCGAGTGACACATGGCGCTGATGTAATGGCGATTGGCGACCCACACCAATAACCTATATCCCATGACATCAATTCGCCTGGTTGAAAAGAAAATTACTTCACATGTCCTTGTCGTTGGTTTGGCGAGAAGTGCGAGCAAGAAACTCGTTATTGAATCTGGCGATTACCAACTCAACACTGCGGCGCTCTTGAAGACGCTCAATCAGGTTGGCGCTACCGGCGCTCCTGATGAAGTGATCAAAATTCCATTTTCAAACCCAGAATTAATTGTCTTTACCGGGCTTGGCGATTCAACAAAGTCTTACACCGGCGAAGTTCTCCGTCGCGCAAGTGGCGCAGCGGCTCGAGCGTTGCACGGAACTCCCGACGCAGCGTTCTCTCTTCCTTACTCATCGCCACGAGATCTTGCTGCCATTGCAGAAGGTGCGCTCCTGGGTTCATATATCTATACCGAATTTCGCTCAACCACAAAATCAGATGTCAAACCTCCGCTAAAAAATATTGAATTGCTCTCGCGAAGTGCAGGTAAAACAGAAGTACGCTCTCTCGTAAAACGAGCGGAGATTATTGCTGAGCAAGTTCATCGCATACGAGATTTCGTCAATGCTCCTGCCAACCACCTCAACCCAGAAATCTTTGCAACAAAGTTTAAAAAGTTAGCGAGCGCTGCCGGGTTAAAAGCAGAGATATTTACTGACGCGCAATTAAAGAGCCAAGGATTTGGTGGAATTACCAGTGTCGGTCAAGGCTCAGCAAGTAAGCCTCGCTTACTTCACGTGACTTACGTTCCTAAAGGTGGTTCGAAAGCAAAGAAGCCGAAACGTATTGCACTTGTTGGCAAAGGAATTACTTTCGACACCGGTGGTTATGCACTTAAGCCTCGTGAAGGTATGGTCACAATGAAGTGCGATATGAGCGGTGCTGCAACAGTCATTGCCGCTGCAATTGCGATTGCACAATTAAAACTTCCGATAGAAGTTCATGCGTGGGCAGCGCTTGCAGAGAATATGGTGAGCGATACCGCAACTCGACCAAGCGATGTCATCACGATGTATGGCGGAAAAACTGTTGAAGTACTTAATCCAGATGCCGAAGGTCGACTCGTATTGGGTGATGCGCTTGTTAAAGCTGCTGAAGTTGGAAAGAAACTCGGTGGACTTGATGGCATCGTCGATGTCGCAACGCTTACTGGTGCACAATCCATTGCACTCGGAACTCGAACTGCGGCGGTTATGACAAATAATGAGAAATTTCAAGAAACATTTCTTAACGCAGTGAAATTATCAGGCGAACTTTTTTGGCCGATGCCACTGCCAGAAGAACTTCGCGCATCGTTAGATTCCCCGATTGCTGACATCGCCAATATCGGTGATCGCATGGGTGGCATGTTGGTGGCTGGCCTCTTCTTGAAAGAATTTGTCGATCCGCAATTGCCATGGCTCCATCTCGATATCGCCGGGCCGGCATTTAATAGCGGCAAGGAATATGGCTACACCCCAGAAGGTGGAACCGGAATGTCGCTTGCCTCACTCGTAACGCTCGCAGAAGAGCTCCTTGATTCGTAACGCACCACTTCTTGCTGGCAAGATACGCAGTATTGACATAGCTCGAAAATGAAATGACATTGAAAAGTTTGGAGAGGTAACTTCGTGGCCGATTTTGATCTCGTCGTACTAGGTGGCGGTAGTGGTGGATATGCAGCATCGCTTCGAGCCGCACAACTTGGATTAACAGTTGCCCTCATCGAGAAAGATAAATTAGGCGGTACCTGTCTCCATCGCGGTTGCATTCCCACAAAAGCACTTCTTCACGCTGGTGAGATCGCCGATAGCGCTCGCCATGCAGGCGACTTCGGCGTTAAAGCAGAGTTTCACTCAATGGATATGTTGGCGGTTAATGCTTTTAAGGATGGTGTGATCACCAAACTTCATAAAGGTTTACAAGGTCTGGTGAAGTCTCGCAACATCACGTATGTAGAAGGCCAAGGAAAACTCGTTGCAAAGAACACCGTAGAAGTTAATGGCCAAAAGTATGTTGGCAAGAATGTCATTTTGGCTACTGGTTCATATCCAAAAACTCTTCCAGGGCTAGAGATCGATGGCAAAGTAATTGTCACTAGCGAAGAAGCGATGAGCTTTACTCATGTTCCAAAGAGCGTCATTGTTCTTGGTGGTGGAGTGATTGGTTGTGAATTTGCTTCGGTATGGAAATCCTTCGGAGCAGATGTCACCATCATTGAAGCGCTCCCTCACTTAGTTGCACTTGAAGATGAGTCATCAAGTAAGCAATTAGAGCGAGCGTTCCGCAAACGCGGTATTAACTTTGAATTAGGAACAAAATTTGCCAGCGCCAAAGAGCGCGAGCGGTGTTGAAGTAACCCTGGAAGATGGCAAGAAATTCTCTGCTGAGGTTCTTCTTGTTGCAGTGGGGCGTGGTCCAGTCTCAGCAAATATCGGTTTTGAAGAGCAAGGCATCACGATGGATCGTGGGTATGTCATCGTTGATAATAAATGCCGAACCAGCGTTCCAGGAGTTTGGGCTGTAGGAGATCTCATCCCTACTCTTCAACTCGCACACGTTGGCTTCGCTGAAGGAATTATGGCTGCCGAAGAGATTGCTGGACTGAATCCACGTGCAATTAATTACGATGGAATTCCTCGAGTTACCTACTCCGAGCCTGAAGTTGCATCAGTTGGTTTATCAACTGCGCAAGCAAAAGCTAAAGGCCATGACGTTGTCGAATTAAATTACGACTTGGCAGGAAACGGAAAAGCACAAATTCTTAAAACTGCTGGCTCAGTAAAACTCGTTGCTGCAAAGAATGGTCCAGTTCTTGGAATTCATATGGTTGGTGCTCGCGTCGGTGAACTACTTGCGGAAGCGCAATTGATATTCAATTGGGAAGCAGAAGCTGCTGATGTTGCGCAATTTATCCATGCACACCCGACCCTCTCTGAGGCGATGGGCGAAGCACATCTCGCGCTCGCTGGTAAGCCACTTCACGCGCACGGATAGGCGAATCGCGACGGGGTGAAATACACTCCTGCTTTATAGAATTTATAGAAGATAGAAACAAGGAAAAGGGAGCAGTAAAGATGTCCTTCTCGGTAAAGATGCCAGCGCTTGGCGAGAGCGTTACTGAGGGAACTGTTACTCGATGGTTAAAGAAAGAGGGCGATCAGGTCGCACTCGATGAACCACTCCTTGAAGTGTCGACAGATAAAGTTGATACCGAAATCCCATCCCCTGCCGCAGGAACGTTAGAGAAAATTCTCGTTGCTGTTGATGCAACAGTTCCAGTCGGCGCTGATTTAGCTTTGATCGCAGATGGAGCAAGTGCTCCTGTTCCAACACCTGTTGCAGCTGCGCCAACTCCAGCACCAACTCCAGCGCCAACACCTGCACCATCTGCTGCAACTCCTGTTGCGCCAGCTACTTCACAAACAACTTCACAAACAAATGGAACTGTCGTCTCAATGCCTGCGCTCGGTGAATCAGTTTCAGAAGGAACTGTCACTCGTTGGTTAAAGAAAGTTGGCGATAGCGTTGCAGTTGATGAAGCGCTCCTCGAAGTTTCTACAGATAAAGTTGATACCGAAATTCCATCGCCAGTAAGTGGCGTTCTTCTCTCAATCGATGTGCAAGCAGATGCCACTGTTCCAGTTGGAGCACGACTTGCAGTAATTGGTTCAGCCGGTGCAGTTGCTGCGCCAGCGCAACCTGCTCCAGTTCAACCAGCACCAGTTCAAGCATCTGCTGTTCAAACAAC
>RFMS01000166.1 GCA_009927575.1 Actinomycetota bacterium | reverse complement strand
TTGTCAACGGTGATGAACTCGCGCCACTTCCACACGGGCCTTGGTGGATCTATACCGGTGGCGTCATCGGCGTTATCTATATCGCTTTTACATCAACCATCGTTCAACATCTTGGAGTACTGACTTTCACCATGTTTAGCGTCGGTGGAAATCTTCTCGGTTCACTTCTGATCGATATTTTTTCGCCATCAGAGGCGGTCCATATCAGTGGGTATCTCGTCGGTGGAATTGTGATGACATATGTGGTGTGCTCATTAATGGCGCATCGCTCCAGAGTAAAAAGCCACATCGACCATCTAAAAACTAGCGTCAATGGTGGAATTTTAAATGTCGGAATTAATCGGCCACTTCCCCGCATTTATTGCAACAACGCTCCTTCTCGCGATCGTTCCAGGACAGGGCGTTGCAATGATTATGCGACAAGCGATTTTGGGTGGCGCACGGACAGCGCTCTTTTCGTTGTGGGGACATAGCACTGGACTCATCATCTGGGGCGCGCTCAGTGGCGTTGGTTTATCGGCGATCTTTGCGCACTCAGATTTTGCTTATTCACTTCTGAAATGGATTGGCGTTGCATTCTTACTTTTTCTCTCTCTGCAAACTGCACTTCACGTTCGGAAAGAATCTGGAAAATTTGATTTCAACGATTCGCACATTTCCGGCTCACAGAAGAGTGAAGGAAAAAATAACGGAGCGAGCGCTTATCGAGTTGGCCTTATTGCCAATCTAACAAATGTGAAAGCTGCGATTTTTGCGGTGGCATTTCTACCGACCTTCGTCCCGCGAGATTTTCCGCTCGGCGTTGGCATATTTATCTTCGGATGTGTATGGGCGATGGTGTCCACATCGTGGTATCTCTTTTTGATTTGGAGTATTGATAAATCAGCTGAATTTATTCAACGGCCAAAAGTTCGACGGGCTCTTACCGCTGTTTCTGCTGTTGGTATTTTTGGACTCGCAGTCGGGCTGGCTCTTACTTCGCCGCATTAGCCCAGATTGCATCGCGCATATATTGAGTAAGTCCCACCGCACGTTCTTCATACTGCGCAGAAAATCGTGGGTCAGCTAGATACATGTCACCAAGATTTTGATGCATTTCATATGAACACTCATACCACCATCGTGAGATCGATTGTCGATGAGCTTCTGCACCGGCCATCGCCTCTTCACTTTCTGGCGGAAGGCCACTTTCATATGCATTTTTTACTTGTTCAGTTGCATCTGCCATTTCCGTTTGAGCACGTTCAATATCTTGAGGCGAATACGAGCCTAACCTGCGTTGAGATTCTTTATAACTTTCCGTTTCGCCCCAACGTAAATAGGCCTCAGTGGCGAATTCTGACGTGGTCACGAAAGCCGATCGATAAAGAGTTTGGAGTTTTCAAAGATTAATTCAGCGTCAAAGTCCATTGTGGCGACGTGGTAACTATTGGTGAGTTCTACACGTTGCTTATCTGCGCTTGCGATTTCGGCCATGATGATTTCAGTGTTGGAGACAGGCAAGACGTGATCATCCACGCTATGAAAAAGCAGCATTGGTGTCTTAATTTCTTTGAGTGATCGACGAGCAGCTTTGAGCATCTCATACAGTTGCACAACGCCTTTGGTTGGGAGAACGTCATATCCCCATTCGGTGACGCCAGGTTTTTTAATGTCATCGCCAACTGACGGCAGACCAGCTTTAAGTCGCGAAATAATGTGGCGGAACATTGGTTTGATTCCAGGAATATGAATCATGGGATTGACGAGAACGATGCCCGAAATTTTGATTGGTTGCGCGACGTTGCTAATAAAGTATTTCCCCACCCATTGATAACCCGCAGATAAAAATCTTCGTGCATGTTTAGATAAGTTATCGATTTCAGTTTGAACACGCGCTGGCCATTCCGGCCATGCCACCGCATTGAGGTCTTGCCACTCGGTTCCATGTCCTGGAATTCGCGGAACGCTGACGGTGAAACCGCGTTCGTTAAGGAAGTGTGCCCATGGGCGCATCGATGCTGGTGAACCAGTAAAACCGTGTACCAGGATTACGCCGATAGTTGCGCGATCGCCTTTTCCGGTTGCATGAAAATCATTGAGCCAGCCTTCGGGTGCATTTGTTGTTGCCATGCCGACATTCTCGCACTTGTCAGTGTGAGGTCATAGATTCACCACGTGGCATCACAGATATGGCAACCAGGTTTTGATGATCTTGGGAGGTTTCTCCGGGATACCACCTTTGTTGTCGTTGATCTGGAGACCACCGGCGCATCAGCTCAGAGCGGTGACTCCATTACTGAGATCGGCGCAGTAAAAGTTCGGGGTGGCGAAATTATTGGTGAGTTCCAGACACTGATTAATCCTGGCTCCCCTATTCCACCTTTTATTACGGTGTTGACCGGTATCACTGATGCGATGGTGATTGAAGCGCCGAAAATTGCTGAAGTATTTCCTGCGCTTTTAGAGTTCTTCGGTTCACCGAATGAAACAGTTGTCGTTGCTCATAATGCGCCATTTGATTTAGGTTTCTTACGGACCAGCGCACAACGATTGAACTATCAATGGCCAAAATATCCAGTCATCGATACCGCCCATATCGCTCGGCAAACGCTGACGAAAGATGATGTACCGAATAACAAGTTATCAACGCTCGCTAATTTCTTTGGCACAGTCTCACTCCCTAACCACAGAGCCCTTGATGATGCGCGCGCAACTGTTGAAGTGATGCATGGCCTCTTTGAGAGGTTGGGTTCTTTTGGTGTGCAGACCTTGGAAGATCTCCAATCGTTTACTCATCGCATCACGGATGCACAACGGAAGAAGAAGCATCTGGCTGAAGGCTTACCGCAATCTCCTGGCGTCTATCTCTTCAAAGACAATCGCGGTGAAATTCTTTATGTTGGAACAACGAAGAGCCTTCGTACTCGTGTTCGATCCTATTTCACCAGCTCTGAAACTCGTAAACGGATTACCGAAATGGTGGCGTTGGCAGATCGCGTCGATGTCATTGAATGTGCGACGGTATTAGAAGCTGAGATTCGCGAACTTCGAATGATTGGTGAAGTAAAACCACGGTTTAATCGCCGGTCGAAATTTCAAGAGAAGGCGTATTGGATCAAACTCACCCGCGAGAATTTCCCTCGATTATCTGCGGTCCGAGGCCATCAATCACTCTCTGATGAGGATGGCTGGTGTGGTCCATTTAATGGTCGAGATGAAGCAGAGCGAGCAATCGATGGTCTCCATGAATCGCTCTCACTTCGACAATGTTCACCACGAATTACGGAACGAAGTATGAAGAGTGCAAGTCCATGCGCGCTCTTTGATATGGGGCGATGTGGCGCGCCATGCATCGGCAAAGAGTCTTATGACTCGTATCAAACTCATGTGTTAACTGCGATGACGTATCTGCATTTCGATATTCGCGCATTTGCAGAGAAGGCAGAATCTCGGATGGCAGCGCTTGCAACTGCAGAACGATTCGAAGAAGCCACGGAAGTACGTGATCGATTTGCCGCACTTATTCGCGGGACAAGTCGCGGGCAACGAATTCGTTCACTGACTCGAGTACCGCATCTGATCGCCGTGAAAGATCAAAGTGAGAGCGCTTTTGAATTGATTGTGTGCGTTATGGTCGATTAGCGGGCTCTGCCCAAACGTCAGATAAGAATCGAATAGATGAGGTGGCAGATTCACTTCGCGCGACATCAGAAATTATTGAAGAGAACGATTCAATCCTCCCTGCTTCATCCATGAAGAGGTTGAGAAAATTTTGCGATATCTAGAAAGCGATGGCGTGAGCTTGTATGAACTTGATGGTGAATGGAGTATGCCGACTTATGGTTCTGCAGTTGCGCGTAGTCAATTTACGCGACTTGAATTATTGCGAAGCGAGTTGAGCGCTCACACGTTTGATCGTTGAGGCCACAGTTCCAGCAACAGTAAATGGATCGATCGGGTGAACGAGAACGCCATCGGCGCGTGACCACCCAGCAAGCCATGAATCATCTTTACGAGCAATAATCACGAGAATTGGTGGGCAGTTAAAGAGTTCATCTTTAAATTGACGCGAGATTCCCATTCCACCTTCTGGGGTTGATTCGCCATCGAGAATGAAGAGATCTACTGGCTTTTTGTCATCAACATATGACTTCAGAGCTGACCCAGTTGCGAATTCATGTATTTCGTGGAGCGGCATATCGCTCGCCAGACGAGTACCTAGCGCTGATTTGAGTGAATTTCGGACCGAAGAATCATCGGAGTAGATAACGATGTGGAGAGGTTTCTCTTCAGCCATAACGCGGAGTTTAGTCAGTAAATCAGGGTGATGCGTTTCACCAACTCGACCTATAAAAAGGAGCCATCCCTCAACGCTTGGAGTCGGGATTTGCTCGGCTTTCGGGAATAATCGCCCCCATGTCCAGCGCAGCTCTTGCACCACAAAAGGTCAATCGCCCCAACATCGTCGCAGTGGGAACAATCGTTTGGCTCTCGAGCGAATTGATGTTCTTTGCAGCGCTCTTCTCTATTTACTTCACCACTCGATCCAATCAAGG
>RFMS01000169.1 GCA_009927575.1 Actinomycetota bacterium | reverse complement strand
ATTCTGTCCTCGCCAATTAAGGTTTGGGATCACCATCCATCTAGATCTGTAATTGCTTACAGATTCAAGCAACCTACCCGATGACTTGTGTGGGCACACTCAAACGCCATCTGCATGGTCTTGCTCCAAGTGGGGTTTACCTAGCTACATGAATTACTTCATGCACTGGTGGTCTCTTACACCACCGTTTCACCCTTACTCATTTTCATGAGCGGTTTATTTTCTGTGGCACTAATCCCGTGGATTGCTCCAGGTGGGTATTACCCACCACTTTGCCCAATGGAGTCCGGACTTTCCTCGGTATTTTCATAACGCGGTGATCCGGGCGACTCTTCTTGCCCTAAGTGTAGAGGAGCAACAAAGTGCTAATCAATCGGTTTTCTATAGGGTTACCACATGAGCATCGCAGATTGGATTCAACAGAACCTTGATTCTTCGACGCCTTTCTTTATCTATTTGGCACTTGGATTAATTGTCTTTATTGAGACTGGAATTCTAGTTGCATTCTTTCTTCCTGGAGATTCAATACTTTTTGGTGCAGGTTTACTTGCGGCGACGCGAAGCGATACAAATATTCTTTTATTGGCCATCATTGTTTTTGTTGCGGCGTTTTTAGGTGATCAAGTGGGTTTTGTTTTAGGAAGAAAATTCGGTCGACCATATCTTGAACGGAGTAAATCTCCGCGCGCTCATTCCATGGTCGCTCGCGCAGAACGCTTTTATGAAAAATATGGTTGGAGCGCTGTTATCTTGGCTCGCTTCTATCCATGGATCAGAACGTTTATTCCTCCGATTGCCGGCATTGGAAAGATGAATTACTACAAGTTCCTAAGCGCAAATGCTCTGGGAGCATTTATCTGGGGAATGGGAATAACGTTTTTAGGTTATTACTCAGCACAAATTCCTGCACTAAAGGATTCCTCACGTGGAGTGGCTGGATTCTTTGTAACTTTGACAATTCTTTTAACGCTTCGGAACTACATCAAGGCTAAGCGCAAGTAATCATCTCGGGGTAGCATCGCGGGATGTCTCGACGCGTTCTCATCACTGGTGGCACATCTGGCATTGGCCGAGCTTTCGTTGATACCTTCGTAAAGAATGGTGATGAAGTCTGGTTCACCTTCTTTCAAGGAACAGAAAAACCGGAAGATGTCGTAGCGGCATATCCCAATGCTCGAATGAAATTTTTCCCATTGAATCTTGGTGAGTACGAATCTGTCTCAGCTCTCGTTAAATCACTTCCAGCAATTCCTGATGTATTAATTCATAACGCGGGGTTAGGTTCGAAGACTGTAGAGAAAGTTGCGACCGAACCACACTTGCGTGATCAAGCACTTATTCAAGTTAATTCCATCGGAACTTTGTGGTTGAACAATCTCATCGCACCAGAAATGGTTAAACGTGGAAGTGGAAAAATCATTCTTATTTCATCCGTAGGTGGCGGAATCACTCAGGTTCCTGGCTTCCATCACGCAGATGGAATGAGCAAAGCGGCGATTGCTTTTCTTGGAAGAATTCTCGCGGCAGATCTTGCGCAAACTGGCGTTGATGTCTTCACCATCTGTCCTGGCGCAACTGATACTCCAATGTTTAATGCGAGCACGCTCAACCATTTGTCAGAGAGTCAGAAACAAGGAGTCGTTGCGGCGCTCCCCAAAGGTCGACTCATTGAACCGGGAGAAATTGCCGAACTTGGTTTCTTCCTGGCATCTGATGCCGGACGATTGCTTCATGGCGCAGTGATTGATGCATCAATGGGACTTGGCGTTAATCCCGGTCTGTTACAGAAGTAATAAAGCAAGTACCTTCTCCCCTTATGACTAGCCAGCTTGATCCGTTCAGTCGCGAATATGCTCAAGAGTTGGATCGACAAGATCCGCTCGCTCGATACCGCGAACAATTTGTGATTGATGATCCAACGCTCTGTTATTTAGATGGAAATTCGTTGGGCCGGCTTCCTAAGAAGACAATTGAAGCGGTAAATAACTTTCTCGTTAATGAGTGGGGTAAAGAAGTTGTCACTGGATGGGGACATTGGGTTGATGATGCACAACCTGCCGGTGATCTGATTGGTAGCGCAACACTTGGCGCAGTCCTGGCCAAGTTTTAGTCTGCGATACGACATCTGTAAATTTCTATCAACTATGTATGGCGGTAGTTAAAGCAAGGCCGAATAGAAAGACAATTATTACCGATGCTGCAAATTTCCCAACAGATCGTTATATCTTGCAGGGAATCGCTCAACAGTTTGGCATGAAACTTCTCGTTATTGATAATGAAACAGATGGTTCTTTCGAGCGAATCACTCCAGAAAAACTTGCACCGTACTTGAATGACGATGTCGCATTAGTGACCTTTGAAGTTATTCAATATCGATCAGGTGCTCGCAATCCAATAAAAGAGATCACTGATCTTGCACGTAAACATGGCGCGCTTGTTGTCTGGGATGCCAGCCATTCTGCAGGGTCAATTCGAATGGACTTTGATGCAAATGAGATTGATTTAGCAGTTGGTTGTACCTATAAATATGGAAATTCTGGACCAGGTGCACCTGCGTGGATGTATGTAAATAAGCGAGTGCAAAATGAATTACAAGTCGCGATTCAAGGTTGGTTTGCACAGAAGAATCAATTTGCGATGGGACCAACTTTCGAACGTGCTGACGGAATCCGTGGATTCCAAATAGCTACTCCACCGATGCTTGGCGTTCAATGCATCAAGGTGGCATTTTCAATGCTCGCCGAAGCTGGAATTGATGCGATTGAAAAGAAGGCAGCACTTGGGACTTCGTACATGATTGATCTCTTTGATCAATGGCTAGCACCGCTTGGTATGACGCTAAAAACCCCACGCGATCCGCGCCATCGAGGTGGCCATGTATCCATCGCTCATCCTGATGCTGCTCAAATCTGTGTTGGCTTGCGCGAAATTTCGCATGTGATTCCTGATTTTCGTGCGCCAGATGCAATTCGTTTAGCGGTCTCACCATTACAAACTTCATTCGAAGAGATTTGGGAAGGTTTCTCACGCATTAGAGATTTAGTTGCATCAAAGAAGTATCAAGAAATTTCCAATAAGGATCTGCGAGTTACTTGATGATTAAGTCTGGTCATATCGACTCATTTGCTCGAGAGAATTTGCCACCTGAAGATCAGTGGCCAGAACTTCTCCTTGCACCTGATTACATCTATCCAGATCGCCTCAACGCTTCCGTTGAGTTGCTTGATAAAACAGTAGAAAAAGTTGGACCAGATAAGTTGGCATTTATCGGCGCAGACGGCCACATCACGTATGGCCAATTACTTGTGAAAGTAAAGAAATGTGCTCAATTTCTTGAAGCTCAAGGCGTAGTTTCGGGAAATCGCGTTTTACTTCGCGGGCCAAATAACATCGAAGTTGTTGCATGGTGGTTAGCAGTTCTTCGCATGGGAGCTGTCGCTGTCACCACTATTCCATTGCAACGTGCTGGCGAACTCGAAAAAATCGTTGATATTGCTAAAGTTAATTTCGCGCTGATTGATCATCGTTTTCAAGATGAATGGAATCAAGTAAAGAATTTCACAGGAAAGAGCTTTATTTATGGCGGAACAAGCCATGACGCATATTTTCAAGCGGAATCTTTTGATGGCAACCACCAAGCGTGCGATACCGCAAACGATGATATTTCGATATTAGCTTTTACTTCTGGCTCGACAGGAATTCCAAAAGCAACCATGCATTTTCACCGTGATCAATTAATTATCGCGGATGCATTTTCACGGAACGTGGTGAAACCAAACAGCAATGACGTTTTTGCCGGTTCGCCTCCAATCGCATTCACATTTGGGCTCGGTGGACTCGTAAATTTCCCGATGCGAGTAGGTGCTACATCGCTACTTCTTGAATCTGCTACACCACCGCAACTCCTTGAGAAAATTGCCGAACATAAAGTTACTTGTCTTTTTACAGCGCCAACCGCTTATCGAGCGATGTTGCCTCATGTAACGAAGGAGAACACTGCAACGCTTCGTCGATGTATCTCCGCAGGAGAGCACCTGCCTAAATCAACGTGGGAACAATGGTTTGCCGCGACTGGGATAAAACTTATTGACGGAATCGGCGCAACGGAAATGCTTCACATATTTTATCTCTGCCGCTGATGACG
>RFMS01000165.1 GCA_009927575.1 Actinomycetota bacterium | reverse complement strand
CTGTGAGATTGCAATAACCGGAACGTTTAGTTCTTTAGCGAGCAATTTAAGTTGGCGAGAGAATTCTGAAACTTCTTGCTGACGGTTCTCAACGCGTTTTCCAGATGTCATTAATTGGAGATAATCGATGATGATGAGTTTGAGATCGTGGCGTTGTTTGAGACGACGAGCTTTTGCGCGAATTTCCATCATGGAGAGATTTGAGGAATCGTCAATAAAGAGCGGTGCTTCGGCAATTTCGCCCATTCTGCGGGCTAAACGGGCCCATTCTTCGTCGTTGAGTGAACCAGCGCGAATGTTATTGAGCGCTACACGGCCTCGGCCGAGAGCATACGCATGGTGATTTCACTCTTGCTCATTTCGAGCGAGAAGATGACGGATGTATCACCTTTGTGTATCGATGCATAGCGCGCAATATCAAGTGCAAGTGTTGATTTACCAACTGCTGGACGAGCAGCGACAACAACCATATTTCCTGGATGAAGTCCATTAGTTAATGAATCGAGATCTTTAAAACCAGTCTTTACGCCTTCACCAACAACACCTTGTGAAATTTTTTCAATCTCATCAAATGCTGCTGGAATTAATTCATTAAGTTTTACATAGTCTTCACTTGCGCGGCGTTCGGTGACGTGAAAGACCTCGGCTTGTGCTTGATCAACTGCTTCATCTACTTCGCCTTCAACTGTGTAACCAAGTTGAACAATCTTTGTACCTGCTTCAACTAATCGACGAAGAATTGCGCGATCGCGAACAATCTTTGCGTAATAACCAGCATTAGCTGCAGTAGGAACAGAAGAGAGAAGTGTGTGGAGATATGGAGCGCCACCAGCTTTTGCCATGTCGCCGCGTTTTGTTAATTCGGCGGAACCGTTACAGGATCAACTGGTTCGCCACGACCATAGAGATCGATAATTGCATCGTAAATTAATTCGTGAGCAGGTCGATAGAAATCTCGTTCGCGAATAATTTCTACAACATCTGCGATGGCATCTTTACTTAGGAGCATGCCACCAAGTACTGATTGTTCTGCTACAAGATCTTGTGGTGGTGTGCGTTCAAATTCAATTGCGGCATCGCGCGAGTTACGGTTATTTCCGTAGTTCGGGAGTTCTGCGATGCTCATGGGCGTATCTTGTCGCGCAGGACTGACAAGGGGAATTGCGCGTGGCTGGGGATGGGGTTGAGCGTGTGCAGAACGCGGTCATTGCTGTGGGAAAGATGGGGATGCCTGCGGAAAAGTTGTGGATGAATTGTGGGTAAGTATTTGAAATGAAGGTAAAAGCGCAGGTAGAGAGAGTTTGTATCTGTGGGTAAAAGTTTTTTTCTTTCGTCCAAACTTCGAGATGGGAATTAAAAAAGCCCACCATTTCTGGTGGGCTTTTTCTTTAATTACTTTTGTCGAGTAATTACTCAGCTACAACGTTGATCTTGATGTCAGCGCTTACTCCGTGGTGAATTGAAACTTTAGCGGTGTATGAGCCAATCATTTTGATACGTGAAGCAAGTTTGATCTTGTGGCGATCAATATCAACGCCAGCTGCGCTCTTAATGGTGAGTGCAAGATCTTTATCTGTCACTGTTCCGTAAAGATGGCCGGTATCGCCAACTTTTGCTTTCACAGTGAAATCAGTTGATTCAAGTTTCGCTTTGATCTGCTTTGCATGATCGGTATCGCGAATTTCACGAGATGCGCGAGCGCGACGAATTCCTTCGATCTGCTTCTCGCCACCTTTTGTCCACGCAATTGCATTTCCATTAGGAATGAGCGCGTTACGTGCGTAACCATCAGCGACAGTAACAACATCGCCTGCGCTACCAAGTCCAGCAACATTACGAGTAAGAATGAGTTTCATTAGTACTCCTTAGCGAGCTGAAGATGAGTAAGGCAAGAGGCCCATCTCGCGTGCATTTTTAATTGCACGAGAAATCATGCGTTGCTGTTGGACAGTTACTCCAGTGATACGGCTTGAGCGAATCTTGCCGCGATCAGAGATAAAGCGACGAAGAAGTGCTACATCTTTGTAATCGATGTAGGTAACGCCCTTAAGTGGGTTTGCCTTCTTCTTGAACTTCTTTGCAGCAGCCGCTTTTGAAATCTTTGGCTTCTGCTTAAAGGTCTTATTAGACCGTGCTCCCATTGTGGTGCTCCTTTTCGGGTGCCTCGGGATTAACCGAGAATGGTTGGTTAGTTATTAAAAAGGTGGTTGTTCTTCTGATGCAGTGGTTGCCCAACCGCCACCAGAAGATGTTGTTGATGCCCATGGATCTTCAGCGCTCTCAGATGCTGGAGCGGAGAAGCCAGTATTTGTGCCACCTTGACGTGCAGTCTTGGTGACTTTCGCAGTTGCGTTTCGGAGTGATGGACCAACTTCGTCAACTTCTACTTCAAAGACAGTGCGCTTTTCGCCTTCTTTGGTTTCGTAGGAGCGTTGCTTCAAACGACCAGAGACCATAACGCGCATTCCGCGTGTTAATGATTCTGCAACGTTCTCCGCAGCTTGACGCCAGATTTGGCATTGAAGAAAGAGAGTATCTCCGTCTTTCCATTCATTTGTATTTCGATCCATATATCGCGGTGTTGATGCGACAGTGAACTTTGCGACTGCAGCACCAGATGGTGTGAATCGAAGTTCTGGATCGTTAACAAGGTTTCCGATCAACGTGATGTTGGTATCGCCTGCTGCCATAGTTAGGTTCCTTTTCTACTTTAGATGCGGCTTTAGTTTTATTCTGGGCGAACTACTTTGGTGCGAAGAACAGCTTCATTCAAATTAAGTTGGCGATCCAACTCTTTGATTGCGGCTGGTCCACAATGCATATCGATGACGGCATAAATGCCTTCGCCTTTTTTAGCGATTTCGAATGCCATTCGACGACGTCCCCAAATATCGAGTTTGTCGACGCGGCCACCAGAGTCTTTAATGATCTTGAGATATGTCTCGAGACTTGGTGCAACTGTGCGTTCTTCTAGATCAGGATCAAGAATGACCATGAGTTCATATCGACGCATGCGCTAACCCCACCTCCTTTGGACTAAGCGGTCACGGACGTTCCGTAACAGGAGGGCTTGCATGTTCTTATTTATATAGACCACCGCTGACGGGGCCTGAAATAAGAGGGCTAAGCGTAACCCTCGGTTGCTCGAGAGAGAAATTCGAGCAGCGGGGCTTTGGATGAGCGCTCGGTTGTGGATCGAAGCGCCAAGGCTGAGCGCATCAGCGCAATGCAGAACCAGATTAAGGTCGCGATTCGAAGTAACAAGAAGAAGAGGTACCAATTCTCGGGTAGACCGAATTTAGCGCCGGTGAATTGAGCTAAGTATTGCCAGATTGCAAAGTGATAAAGCGCTTCACCAGTCTGCCAGATCCAAAAAGCAGATCGCTCTTTCTTGTCATTGAGAGCGAGAACCGCAAATGGAGTTAGCCAGAGAACATATTGTGGTGAGTAAACCTTATTAATTGTTGTAAATGCTGCCATGGTTAAGAAGATAAGGAGAAAAAGATTGTGAAGAGGTGAACGCGTTTTACATATTTCACTATAGAAAATCGTCAATCCAAGAATGAGAACGAGCGTTACGACAACTGCTAAATAATTGAGCGCTCCTACATTCGCACCAAATTTAGTGAGGGCATACCAGAGCGAGCCCCAATCAGCTTGACGAGTGAAGTTCATTGTGTAGAAACGAGACCACCCATCAAAGTGCGTGAATGCGATGGGAAGGTTGATGACCAACCAGGTGAAAAGCGTAATGGCGCAGTATTGAAGAAAGTTTTTTATTCGGCGGAGATAAATGCTGTGTAGTGCAAAAGGCAGAAGAAAAACTATTGGGAAGAATTTTGTTGCAACGCTAATTCCTAGAAATACAGCAGAGAGATTACGTTTATCGCGCGCAAAGAAATAGAGCGAGGCTATTGCCGCGATTACTGCCCAGAGATCCCAATTAATAAAGAGCGAAGCAACTACTGCTGGGGAGAGCGGAAGGAGATAGGAAAATTCTGGATTGAGGGAATGAACAAGTAGCGCTGCTCCGAGTAAAAGGAGGATGAGAAAAATTAGATTCATATCAAAGTAATTGCGATATGGATTATTTTTATCGGTTACTAGAAAGGAAGTTCCCCACATAACTAATCCAGTTATAACGGGATATTCGACCGAATTAGTAGCTGACCCATAGGGAAAATCATGAGTATCCATGCCTCGTTCCGAGTACAGCGCAGTGATATCCGAATAACACATATGAATATAGACATCTGGCGCGCCCCAGCCAGCGTCACGGCAATGCTGAAACTTCACAAACGAAAGAAGCTGAAGCAAGAATTGCAAGAGCAACCAGTGGTCTACTGATTGCACGCATGTAAAGAGATTATTTCTTCTTTGTTGGAGTCGGAGTTGGCGTTGGAGTTACCGCACTCACTGGAAGCGTTGGAACTGGATCTGGAATTGGTTTCACATCAGTGCCACCAATATTTGCCGGGGCAGGGAAATCAATTACTGGTTGATCTTTCAAGGCAACTTTCATATATGCAGTCCAGATTCGTGCAGGGAATGTGCCACCAGTTAGCGAAGTTAATCCGCCAATTCCATTAAGTGATTGCGTGGCGTCATCGCGGAAGAATGCAACAGAGGTAGCAAGTTGTGGAACATAACCAGAGAACCAGGCAGATGCATTGTTCTGTGATGTTCCAGTCTTTCCTGCACTTGGTCGACCAAGTTTGGATACCGCTGCTGTTGCAGTACCTGCGCGAGTTACTTCACCGAGGGCGTATGTTAGGTCTGCCATCACATCTTTAGCAAAAACTTCTTGCGGTTGAATTGTGCTTGATAGAGAACGCCTTTATTTGAACCTTGTACTTCTTTAACCAGGAATGGTTTTGCGTAAACACCTTGCGCCGCAAACGTTGCAAATGCAGAAGCCACATCAACAACGTGTGGACTTGCAACACCAAGCACAATTGATGGCGTTGGCATCAGCGCGACAGTTGATGGAATTCCTGCTGCTCGAGCTGCATTCGCAACATTTTCAAGTCCAGCTTTAATTCCAAGTGGAACGAAGACTGTATTCACTGAACTTGCCGTTGCTTTCAAGAGCGTTAAATCACCAAACTCTTTATCGCCGTAATTTGAAACCATGTAAGGCTTGCCCGCATCATCGAAAACTTTTGGCGAATCACCATTCCATACTGAAGAGAGAGGAATACCTGCTTGAAGCGCTGCAATGAGCGCGAAAGGCTTGAATGTAGAACCCGCCTGAGTGATTGCTTGCGTTGCGTCATTGAGTTGGCGAACGAGGTAATCCTTACCGCCATACATCGCGACGATTTCACCAGTTCCAGGACGGATTGAAACCAAACCAATATGAAGATTATCTGGCGCGTTCTTTGGGCTTGTGAATCAACAGCATCGACCGCTGCTGTCTGGGCATCTTTTTCAAGCGTGGTCTTCACAATCAGACCACCAATCATTAATTGGTCATCAGTAAAACCAAGTGCGTTGAGCTCTGATTGAACTGCTTGAATTAAATAACCTTTTGGTCCAGCAAGTTGTCCGGTTGAAAGTCGAGGTTTAACTTGAGGGAAGTTAGCTTCAGCGCGTGATGCGCGAGCTTTTCCAATCCATTTCTTCTCTAGCAAGCCATTAATGACATATTGATAACGTGCTTTTAACCGCTCAAGATTTCCTTTTTTGTAATAAGGATCGTAATACCCGGGTGAGCGAAGAATGCTCGCAAGCACAACTGCTTGTTCAATGGTGAGTTGGTCCACACTTCGTCCAAAATAAACTTGTGCTCCGGTTTCAACGCCGTATGCGCCTCGGCCAAAATAAATAGTGTTGAGGTAATTTTCGAGAATTTGATCTTTAGAGTATTGGCTTTCGAGTTTTATTGAGATAACTATTTCTTTAATTTTTCTTTTAATAGTGCGGTCCGGGGTGAGGAATGCCGTCTTTGCGTATTGCTGAGTGATTGTCGAACCACCTTGGAGTGATCCACCGCGTAAGTTATTGACGACTGCGCGAATAATTCCGATTGGACTAATCGCTCTGTCGGTATAGAAACTTTTATTTTCGGCTGCTAAAACTGCATGACGTAAGTGAATTGGAATATTTGCAAGCGGAACAATGGTTCGATTCTGTGCGCCGATACGTCCTACTTCACTTCCGTCTGCATATTGAATGATTGTCGCTTGGCTATTGACGTAGGCATTTGGGTCTGGAATATCGACTGTGAAATACGCGATTGCAAAACCAATAACGCCGACGACAAACCCGGCGCCGATGGCCATCAAGATCAACCGTTTGATTTTTTCGCGTTTTACCGCCACAACGAAAGGTTACCGCTTAACTAACCCACCTCATCTTCGATAGTTCGTTGCTTGCGTGGCGGTTTTCGAGTTACGCCATCTCCTAATAAATATGAGGAGGAGATGTGGTTCCAACCGCATTCATTACAAACTTCTACGACATAAACGCGGAACTCGCCAAACTCTGATTGCATTTCATCAAGTTCTTGGAGTGACTTAAGGCGCCCTGAGTATTGGCCGAGTTGGTCGCCAAATGTGTAGCGAAGTTCAACCATCTTTTCACCCTTACATACTGGGCACTTGCGGTCAGCTCGCTCACCATGAAACTTTGCAGCTCGGCGCAAATAAGGATCGGCATCGCACGCATCAGTTGCAGAACTTAATCCTCGAAATAGTGCAGAGAGAGTGGCGCGCTTTTTCAGAGTGAAATCTACGTATGCGCGTTGGGACCACATAGTAAGAAAGAATAACTATCCTTTGTGTGTGTTGCGAAGTGAATTTTGTTTGGTGAGTGGCATTTACCCGCCCGAGAGTGGGGGTCCTGCCAAATTCACGAAGGAATTCGCTGAGTGGTTTGCGGCAAAACCAGGTTATTGCACTGTTGTCACTTTAACGGATGAGAATAGTTCAACAATTCACGGTGAGCATCAGCAAATTATTAAGCTGACTAGATCACTCAATCTTCTTGTGAGGTACTTGCGAGTCGCACTCACTATTAGGAAAAATTCAAAAGTGGATGTACCAATTTTGGCAGCCGGGATGTTTCTAGAAACGTATCTCGCCACTCGATTCTCTCGCAGAAAATATATTGCGAAAGTTCCAGGTGATTTTGTCTGGGAACGTGCAAGAAATAATGGCTATACAAATTTGGACATTGAAGATTTTCAGTCGGTTGCTTTAAATCTTAAATACAAAGTTTTCAGATGGGCTGCCTCTCGATCACTCAAAGGAGCTTCTCGAGTGATTGTTCCTACTCGACAGTTAGAAAAATTGTGTGTCCGTTGGGGAGTCAAAAAAGAAAAAATCTCCTACATTCCGAATTCTGTCGATCTCTCACTCTTCAATTCGACTATAAGAGATAGGACCGAATTTGACCTTCTCACAGTATGTCGCTTGGTGAAGTGGAAAGGAGTAGAGGAGCTCATTGCAGTGGCGAAAGAGCTAAACCTGAAATTAGCAATCGCAGGAGACGGTCCTGAAAGACCGCATCTAGAAAACCTGGCAAAAAAAATTGGCGTTGAAGTGACATTCTTTGGAGATATCTCGCAGACTCAATTACTAGATCTTTACCGTCACTCGAGAATATTCGTTTTAAATAGCTCTTATGAAGGACTCTCTCATGCTTTGCTTGAAGCTCGAGCATCGGGTCTTTTTAGTATTGCCCGAGCACATACTGGAAGTGAAGATGTGATTGAAAACGATAAAGACGGAATCTTGTGTGGCTCAAGCACATACCCTGAACTTAAATCTGCCATAACTCACGTTCTTTCAAATCCAGAATTCGAAAGTGCCTGTATTTCACGCTCCTTGTCTCGCACAAAAGAAGTATTTGATAAGAATCGTAATTTTGAAAAAATATTCCAATTACTTAAAGTGTCTGCGTCATGAATCCTTACCTGTAATGCTGCTTGCTGATTTAAAGGCAGCGACTTCTGTGCCTCAAGATCTATATCGTCGATACGAACTTTATGGTTCGGTAATCAATGAAATCTCTAAAGGAAAATCTCCTGGGCTTTTACTTATATCTGGTGGGCATCAAGGCAATTCTTTTGGGTGTATCGATGAACACTTACAACACATTGCACATTCAGCACAGCGCACACAGTTTAGAAAAGCTGCCAGAAATGCATTTCGGGAATTACAGCGTCGTGACATCGAACCGACAATGATTATTGCAGGCGATCCATTTTTTGGACTCTTATCGGCGTTCTTGCTTAGAAAAAAACTTTCTCCAAAAATTCCCATCCAAGTCTCCTTCCATGGCGAGATAACCGAATCAGGTTTTGGTACAAGCATTAAAGGTCGATTGCAGAACTTGCTTGTTCAACGATCCATTCCAAAGGTGGAGTCAGTAAGGCTGGTATCGACTGATCAGATTAACTATGCAAAAAAGTTGTTTGGGGTTACTGATAAGCAAATTGTTATTGCTCCTGTTCCTTTAACTTCTCAATTGAAAAAGGCGTCGCGTCCTAAAAAGGATGTTGTCGCTTTTGTGGGTCGAATCCATCCTCAACGTGGAATTGATACGTGGGTTGAGACGATGAAAATCTTTCAATAAAGGCTGAAGCTTTGATAGTCGGAGATGGGCCACTTAAATCGAAGTTTTTAGAGGAGTTAAGCCAGGTTTCTAAAATCTCTGTACACGCAACGGGATATATCTCGCAAGGTGAGCTCGAGAAAACTTGGTCAAAGATTTCCGTTTTACTGTCTACTGCTCCTTATGAAAGTTATGGAATGGCCATGCGAGAGGCAGTGCTGCATGGAGTGCCTGTTGTTTCCATACGAAATAGCGGTGCACAAAAATTACATGATGAATGTCCGAAAATGATCACTCTTGTCGATAACGCTCAAGAGGCAGCCCGAGCCGTTGAAAAAGTTTTAAAGCGGCCTCCGTCTACTTTAGTTGTAAATAAATACAAAAGAGATTTTCTGAAAGCACAAGAACGCTATTTAAAGGCGTTAGCGAAAAGTTGGTTAGGCAACCTCAGTGATTAAGAAGCTCTTATCTGTTAGATGGGTAGGGCAATTCACGGATGGAATTTTTCAAACTGGATTAGCGTCATTTGTATTGTTTTCACCAGAACGACAACCCAATGCAATGGCAGCGGCAGTTGCATTTGCTGTCGTACTTCTTCCGTATTCACTCATTGGTCCGTTTGTTGGAACTATTCTCGATCGAATATCACGATCACGTATCTTGGCGTTCGCAAATCTCTCGCGCGCACTCTCGCTACTTCTTATTGCATGGTTAGTTCACAACGGTGCGACGGGCATTGTTTTAACGTGCGTTGTACTCATTGCATTTGGAGTCAATCGGTTAATTCTTGCTGGG
>RFMS01000118.1 GCA_009927575.1 Actinomycetota bacterium | reverse complement strand
AAAGCACCGAAACGGACCGACCCGAACAATTACCGTCTCAGCACAACTTCACTTCTCACGCTTTGTTGATATGCCGCCATCATTCTCATCGCGAGAACAATTCGTTAAAGATAATTAAACGATCTTTTCTAACTTTCCACTTTTAACATCATAAATCGCACCCATCACTTCAATTCCCTGTGGCAGAAGTGGGTAAGTAAGAATTCGAGTCACATCTGTCTTTAGCGCAGCTAACTGATCACTTACTGTTCTAATTTCAATACTTCGCGTATCAATTCCGGACGCATCAAAAATTGTTTGATGAATTGTTGGCTCATCTGCGCTCGCCATTCGGCAGTCAGTGTGTGGCATAACGAGAACTCGCTTTACTCCAAGGAGATGAGTTGCAAGAACAAGAGTACGTAACACGTCCTCTGTTACGCGCGCTCCCGCGTTACGAAGAATCTTCGCATCGCCACCTTTCATACCAACAACTTTTAACGGCTCAATTCGTGAATCCATACATGTCACGATCGCCAAGCCCTTGACTGCAAAACCCGTTAAATCCTGCGATTGAAAGCCCTTTTGGAACTCTTGATTAGCCGCAGAATCTCATCAAAACTCATGCCCGAGCCTCCGATTCCATACGGTACTTATCTGCGAGATAAATTCCTACGAGAACAATAATCGCACCAAGTAACTGCACGCCATTTAAAACTTCGCCAAGCCACCACCATGCAAAGAGACCAGCAAGCACTGGTTCGAGCATCCCAATCACTGAAGTTGTTGATGCAGAAAGCATTCCGAGCCCCAATAACCCAAGATGTAAGGAACGATCGTTCCCATCACGATTACCCAGAGAACAAGTAGCCAGCCTGACAATTCATTCCCAGAAAAGATTCCTAACAAGTCCATATTTATTGAGAACATCGGAGGGGAAATTCCATATTGGTAGAACAATCGCCCACACAACTGTGGCGATACCCATTCCCCACACAGTTAACGCTCCACCAGATTTCGTTGCGCTCAACCTTTTCCCTATTAAGAAATAACCAGCGAGTGCGAATGCATCAACGAATGCAGCGCTCAAACCAAGCACATCGAGTTTGACGCCTTCCCACACTTGTGCAAGAAGCACTAACCCACAAAAGCAAGAACGATGGCGATCCACATCTCTTTGCGGACATTAACTTTTCTTACGAAGCGAACCCAGATCACAATCCAGATTGGTGCAGTAAATTCGATAATCAGCGCAACGCTGATATTGATTCGCTGAATTGCGGTGAAATAAAACGACTGCACAATACAGACGCCAACAATTCCAAACGCTAAGAGCCATGGAAGTTCACTCTTCGTTGCCTTTAACTCGTGGCGCTTAAAAATAAAATAGTACGAACCAAGAATGAGGAATGCACCGGTCACACGAATCTGAGTGAGGTGCCAGGCATCAAGTCCGCTGAGCAAAACAACCTTTGCGACGATCCCATTAAAGGCGAAGGTGAGAGCTGCCAAAATGCAGAAAACCTCAGCTTTATGGGACTTGAGCACCCGCATACCTTACTTTGTTACTAATGCGTTTGATGCTCGCTTCTTAAAACGCAGACTCCGGCAAGTCCATAATCTCACCGTTCTCTGCTTCAACGATTGCACGCGATGCAGCGATAAGAGGCAAGAAGTTATGCACGAAGTATTTAGATGAAGCAATTTTCCCAGTATAGAAATCAACTTCCTTACCGGTAGCCGAAGGTAATTTTGTTGCAGCG
>RFMS01000168.1 GCA_009927575.1 Actinomycetota bacterium | reverse complement strand
GCCATTTTATCTTTGGTGAGATCCATACCAGTCTTTGCAGCGAATGTCTTTACTAAGTAATCAACGACTGATTGATCCCAGTCATCGCCACCAAGGTGGTTATCACCATTTGTAGCTTTTACTTCGACAACACCGTCACCGATTTCAAGAAGTGAAACGTCAAATGTTCCACCACCAAGGTCGAATACGAGAATGGTCTGTTCTTTGTCACCTTTATCAAGGCCGTATGCAAGAGCCGCAGATGTTGGTTCGTTAATAATACGAAGAACGTTGAGGCCAGCAATTTCGCCAGCTTCTTTTGTTGCTTGTCGTTGCGCGTCATTGAAATATGCAGGGACGGTAATAACTGCATCGGTAACAGTGTCACCGAGATATGCCTCTGCGTCGCGCTTTAGTTTTTGCAGAATACGAGCGGAAATTTCTTGAGCGGTGTATTTCTTTCCGTCGACGTCCATGGTCCAGTTGGTTCCCATGTGGCGCTTTACTGAACGGATTGTTCGCTCCACGTTTGTTACTGATTGGCGTTTTGCAACTTCGCCGACGAGTACTTCGCCATTCTTTGCGAATGCGACGATCGATGGGGTGGTGCGTGCGCCTTCCGCGTTAGCGATAACGGTGGCTTCGCCACCTTCGAGAACGGATACGCAACTATTTGTAGTACCGAGGTCGATGCCGACTGCTCTTGCCATGTTTTCTTGCTCCTTCTTTAACCAGACCGCTTCTTGATCGAGTTAGGTTCCTAGGGATACGGCCTAGGCCGAATTTGGGGTCAAACTTGGTGATGCTGCCCTAGTTAACCGAGCCAACCTCTCAGTTATTCCCTTACGCTCGGCCTATGTTCACGGTGGCGCTGGCGATAATCGCATATTCCATATCGGCAGTAGCCCTCGCTCTCATCTCTATTAGGGCTCGCGAGCTCTACCTGAAATTCAAGGCTGGCCAACCTGACCCAACCCGCTCCGCCAATCGCAAGAAGCGGCTAAGCAACACACTTTATGAAACTTTGGCACATTCGAAGATGCTTAATTTCACCGGCACCGGAATTGCACACTGGTTTGTCATGATTGGTTTCGTCACCTTATTAGGAACTTTAGTTACTGCATTTGTGCAGGTTGTTAATCCGAATTTTTCTCTTCCAATTATTGGGCATTGGGTGCCATATGAAATCTTTACAGAATTAATTGGTTGGCTAACTGGAATTGGCATTGTTACGTTAATCGGAATTAGACAAATAACACGAATAGTTAAAAAGAATAAATCCAGATTCTTTGGCTCTACATCATGGAAAGCCTATTTTGTTGAAGCAGTGATTGCCGTTGTTGTTATCTGTGTATTAACACTTCGTGGATTAGAAGGGGCAATTGCACAAGTAACTTCGTGGAATTGGCAT
This sequence comes from Actinomycetota bacterium, assembly GCA_009927575.1. Classification (GTDB taxonomy): domain Bacteria; phylum Actinomycetota; class Actinomycetes; order Nanopelagicales; family Nanopelagicaceae; genus UBA7398. The sequence continues at coordinate 2,178 of RFMS01000168.1, read as the reverse complement.
TATGCGCTTTCGTATCCGATAGTTTCGTACTTCAATTCATTGAATCTCTCAATGAGTTCTTTGGAACAGGCGATTCAGGTAGTTGCCGCAATCAAAGTTTCAATCTCGATGATTTGGTTTATTGTTATTGCAGCTAATTTAACAATGGGAGTTGCTTGGCATCGATTCTTAGCACCTTTTAATATTTACTTTAAACGAAATCCTGGTGAAGTAACACTTGGTGCACTTCCAGAGATGCTTTCGCATGGCAAGCCAATTAATTTTGAGGATCCAAAAGAGGATGATGTTTTTGGAATAGGTAAAGCTGCCGATATCTCATGGAAAGGTTTATTGGATATGGCGAGCTGCACCGAGTGCGGTCGTTGCCAATCACAATGCCCGGCATGGCATACCGAGAAACCACTTTCACCGAAATTGCTGATTATGGCGATGCGAGATCACGCATTAGCAAAAGTTCCAGACGATAAACCGATTGTTGGAAACGCTATTTCTAGCGACATTCTCTGGTCCTGCACCACCTGCGGTGCCTGCGTTAATGAATGCCCGGTAGATATTGAACATGTCGATCACATCGTCAATATGCGTCGCTTCCAAGTCCTTGTTGAATCGGAGTTTCCAACCGAACTTGGAAACTTATTTAGAAACCTTGAGAAAGCTGGAAATCCGTGGGGAGCAAATCGCGCAGATCGTGATGCGTGGATTGCAGAATGTGATTTTCCAATTCGAGTTGTCGAAGGAAAACTCCCAGAGGATGTCGAGTATTTATTCTGGGTAGGTTGTGCTGGCGCATTTGAAGATCGAGCAAAGAAGACGACTAAGGCAGTTGCAGAACTTCTTTACATGTCTGGAGTTACATTCGCTGTATTAGGTAAGAAAGAGACGTGTAGTGGAGATCCTGCTCGTCGTGCGGGAAATGAATTCGTCTATCAAATTCTCTCTAGAGAAAATATAGAGACGTTCGAGGAAGTTTTTGAAGGACGACCGCTTGGGAAGAAAAAGGTTGTGGTCACATGTCCACATTGCTTCACCACTATCGGTCGCGACTATAAACAGAGTGGTTACGAACTTGAAATGGTTCACCACACACAACTTCTCAATCAACTTGTTAAAGAAGGAAAACTCAAGCCAGTTGCTAAATCAACAAAGAGTTTGACGTATCACGATCCATGTTATTTGGGTCGACATAACCAAATTTATGAAGCACCGCGCGAATTACTTGGTGCAACAGGTGTTGAAATAACTGAGATGCCACGAAACAAAGAACGATCATTTTGTTGCGGAGCAGGTGGCGCTCGAATGTGGCAGGAAGAAAAATTGGGTTCACGAATCAACCTCAATCGCGTTGATGAAGCGATAGCTACGGGAGCAGAAGAAGTGGCGGTTGGCTGTCCGTTCTGTCGAGTAATGATCAGCGATGGCGCGACAGCCCGCACATCTGACGTTGAAGTTCTCGATGTCGCCCAAGCGTTACTACGCTCAGTAAAACCATAACTCTGGGCTAGCCCGCCCCGAATTCTCAGCAAACCCTCAGGCTAGGAGAGAATGCTCTGGCCGAGGTGATTTCCTATGAAAAGTTCAGCGTTATTGGAGAGAGATATGACTAACGAGAGCGAGACAAAAGTTCATCGCATTCTTGTAGTCGATGATGAAAGCAGTATTAGCGAATTGATCTCAACAAGTTTGAAATTTGTTGGGTTCGATGTTCGTACCGCAGCTACCGGTGCTGAAGCACTTCGCGTAGCTGAACAATTCAAACCACACGCACTCGTGCTCGATGTGATGTTGCCAGATCTCGATGGTTTCGAAGTCTGTCGACAACTTCGTGCAGATGGATACAACGTTGGAGTACTTTTCCTAACTGCGAAAGATGCAACCGAAGATAAAATTAAAGGGTTAACTCTCGGTGGCGATGATTACGTTACTAAACCATTTAGTTTAGAAGAACTGGTTGCACGACTTCGCGCACTCCTACGAAGAACTGGTGTCATTGAAGTAGCGCCAGATGATGAAGTAATTCGATTTGCTGATCTAGAACTTAACGAAGCAACACATGAAGTTCGTCGAGCAGGAAATCTCATCGAACTCTCGCCGACAGAATTTATCTTGCTTCGTTATCTGATGATTAATGCAGATCGCGTAGTGAGCAAATCCCAAATCCTTGATCACGTATGGCAGTAC
>RFMS01000025.1 GCA_009927575.1 Actinomycetota bacterium | reverse complement strand
CTCTCCAATCCAAGGAGCGTTAACCCAGAAAGTTCTTCTTCTCTTTCTCTTTATTTTAGTTTCCGTTTTTCTTGCAGTGATTATTACCAACGCTTTTATTCGCCGCGATCTCACCAAAATCTCGCAATTAATCGATTCTGCTACTCAAATCTCGAGTGGGAGTACGGATGTATCAATTCCAGAACGAGTTGGAAATGCCGAAATCGATCAACTTACAGATGCGCTCTCAAAAATGGTTACTGCGCTTCAAACATCTGTTGAAGTAGAGCGAGCAGCTCAAGTAAGAATGCAAGAGTTCTTAGGGGATGCGTCGCATGAACTTCGAACACCACTAACGGTATTGAAAGGGTATATCGAACTTCTCTCCGCAAACGAGTCAATCTCATCAGAAGATCGGAAGAAAATATTCGAACGCCTCAGTTCAGAATCTAAGCGAATGGAAAGTCTCATCAATGATCTTTTATTGCTTGCAGAATTAGGTGAAACAACTGATTATCCCTACGAACAGATCAATTTTTCAGAAGTTCTACGTAATTCAATTAGAGATCTCACTGTGCTTCAGCCAAATCGGTCAATCACCGAAAATATTGAAAGTAATATAAAAATAAGTGCGTCTAGTGAGCTCATTCATCAATTGATCGCAAACATCACGTCGAATATCCGCCGCCATACTCCGGAAGTGCAAAGGTAGAAATAACCCTAAAAAAGAGCGAAAAGTATGCTGAATTGATAGTTGATGATGCTGGTCCAGGATTGCCAGAAAGCGCTTACAAAAATAGCGCGCAACATTTTCAACGATTCGACAAATCCCGTGACCGCCAATCAGGTGGTTCGGGGCTAGGAATGAGTATTGCCTTTGCAATTGTGAAGCAACACCACGGATCTATGAATCTTGAAAAAAGTCCGCTTGGCGGTTTAAGAACCGTTATTCATCTTCCTTTTTAGGAAACCAGAGCGTGAAGGTGGATCCTTTACCGAGCTCGGATTGAACACTCACTCGCCCGCCGTGTGCAGTCATTACTGCGTCAACAATGGAAAGACCTAACCCACTGCCTTCAACGCCATTTCGAACTCGAGAAGGGTCGGCCCGATAGAACCGTTCAAAAATCTTTGCTTGATCGGCCTCTGAAAGTCCTTGACCGTTATCAGCAACAACAATCGTTGTGGCCTCTTCTGTTTGTGTTAGCGAGACATCGATTTTTGTCCCCACGGGTGTATGTGTTTGCGCGTTAGATACAAGATTTGCAACAACTTGATGAATTCGCTTGGAATCGCCGAGAACGAAGAAATCTTCTTCAGGCAATGTAAGAGTAATTGGATGGCCGCGATCAGAAACTTCTGCCGACGCCACAACTTCTTTTAACAACGTGTTGAGGTCTACCGGATCATTTTGTAATTCACGCGCTTGATCAATTCGAGCAAGCAGGAGTAGATCTTCAACGAGAGAACTCATTCGTAAGGATTCTTTTTCGATTCGACTTACCAATTCCTTAGTTTTTTCTTCACCTTGAACAGCACCTTGCCTATATAGCTCTGAAAAGCCTCGAATTGCAGTCAATGGCGTACGAAGTTCATGTGAAGCATCCGCCACAAATCGACGGAGTTTATTCTCGCTTGCAATGCGGACTGAGAACGATTCTTCAATTCTCCCAAGCATTCGGTTAAGGGCGGTGACTAAACGTCCAACTTCTGTATCTGGTTTTGCATCTGGCATACGAGCAGATAAATCTCCAGCAGCGATCGCTTCCGCGGTAACTTCAACATCCGTTAATGGCTTAAGTGAAATCGAAATAATTCGACGCGAGATAAGTGCAATGAGCAATAGAACAACAAATCCAACTAATAGAAAAAGCGAACGTAGTCGTTGAATGTTTGCATCAACACTCTCTAGTGAGACGGCTGCAACAACGCTGCCAAAACCAGAAGGAAGAATTCGAGTAAGCACTCGATAATCAGATTGACCAATGCCTCGACTTAATGTGTAGGGCTGGGCGTTGTGTTTTAAAACTTCTGCGGAGTAATACCGGAAATCGCTTCTGTAATTCGCTGCGTATAAAGATCGCCACCAAGAGTTCCGGTCACGTTACC
>RFMS01000066.1 GCA_009927575.1 Actinomycetota bacterium | reverse complement strand
ATTGAGGTTCCAATAATGATGAACTCGTTTTCGCTTGCTTGGAAGGTGCGGAATCGAATCGTTGGATCTCCGTATGAAATGGGAATGAGCAAACCATCGAGCAATTGAGCGGTAGAAGGGGCTTTTTTCAACACATCCTGGGAATCATCAAGTACTGAAAGTTGGCCATCCGGATCGATATATCCAAGGGCAAGAGGAATTTCTGAAATCTCTGACATATAGATAGCTTCTGAAAACGGGTCAATTTTATTATCTTTTAATTGGTTTAAATCGTTTTCAAGAATTTTATCTATTCGCGCAATGTCAAAATTTTTCGTTGAAATGATTGCAAAACTTCCAATCGCAAGCGAAACAACAGTGATAACAACTGTTGTTGCAATCGTAAGACGTGTTTGTAGCTTCACTTAGGTGTAACTAACTGGAATCCGACACCGCGGACAGTTCTAATCCCCTCAAATCCATCGCGATGGAGTTTCTTACGTAAATAGGAGATGTAAGTGTCGACGACTGTGCTGTTGCTTTCAAAATCAATATCCCATACTGAACTTAACAGCGCTTCTTTTCCGATAACGCGACCAGGCCGGAGCATGAGGAAATGGAGTAGTTTAAATTCTGTTGGGGAGAGATCGATTAATTCTTCATTGAACCGTACTTCGTGTTTTGCTTCATCAAGTGAAATAGGTCCGCAGAACAATATTTCATCTGGTTTTCATTGGCGCGAGTCCTGCGAAGTATTGCTTGAATTCGGAGTACGAGCTCTTCGAGACCGAACGGTTTTTTAACATAATCGTCAGCGCCAATTCGTAACCCTTTAGTTACATCAGTTCGATCACCGCGTGCGCTTAACATAAGAACAGGAGTTTCAATTCCAGTTGACCGCATCCGTTCAACAAGTTCGAAGCCGTCCATTTTTGGCATATTGATATCAATAATCATGAGTTCAGGATCGTGCTTGCGCTGCATGGTGAGAGCGGTCAATCCATCTGGAGCTACAAACGTTTCAAATCCAGCCATTTTTAAGGCATCGCCAAGGAGGTCGCGTACTCCGGCTTCGTCATCGACGATCAGAATTCTGGCTGATTCCACGCGGACAGGTTAGGCGATTTGAGCGGAGTACGTAAGAAGCTCACAGAACTTTCACAATATGAATAGGCCATACTTAACCCATGAAACTTAAATCGCGCGCGCTGCTTGTATTAAGCGCGCATACTTTTTGTTTCAAATATTTCATTTGCTCATGCTGATGACATTAGTGATCAAGTTACGGCGTACCGCAACGCAAAATCAGCATTTGATAACGCGATGAACGTTTATAGCAATGCCAAGAGTTCACGAATGGCGGCATATAAAGATGCTGTGCAAGCACGCAATGAGGCAGCAAAAGCACTTCAAAGTGCACGTAAAATTATTTTGGATTCTTTTAAAAACGCTTTGGATAAAGCAAATAGTGATTTTGCAACTGCGCGTAGCGCTGCAAAATCTGCCAGCGATAAACAAATTGCTAATGCGGCAAGAAAAGCAGCGATTGCAACTGCATCCGCCATTAGAGATGCTGCTCTTTCGCAATTACCAGATCTTGGACCTGAACCAACAAAACCTGCTAAGAAATAGTTCCTTAACTCTCCATTGCGCGTAGCGTTGCAATTCGCTCTTGAAGAGGCGGATGAGTAGCAAATAATTTTGAAACTGATGAACTATCTAGCGGTGATTCGATCCACACATGTGCGACTGCATTCGAACGCGCTTTCACGACCGTGCTATCTGAGGCCAAAACTTCTAGCGCAGAACGTAATCCAGCTGGATTTCGAGTAAAAGATACTGCGGTTGCATCAGCGAGTGATTCTCGACGTCGAGAGATTGCAGAACGAAGCAATAACGCCGCTAATGGGGCCAAAATCATCACCACAAGTGAAATAACAAGCGCAATAGGGTTGGAATTGCTGTCGCGATCATCTCGACGCCCACCAAACCACATCATTCTCATCAGAAAATCACTTAGAAGCGCAATTGCACCAGCAGTTGTTGCTGCGATTGCCGAAACCAATGTGTCCCGATTAGCGACATGTGACATTTCATGAGCGACTACCCCTTGTAGTTGGTCTCTATCCATCACTTCAAGGATTCCGGTGGTGAAAGCGATGAGCGCATGATCTGGATCTCGGCCAGTAGCAAATGCGTTTGGAGCTGAATCAATCACAATGGCAACTTTTGGCATCGGCAAACCGCTTGCAATTGTTACTTCGTGAATGAGATTAAAGAGGTTGGGATTATCTGATTCCTGAATGATGCGAGCACCAGTCATTCGAACTACTAACGAATCCGATGAATAGTAAGAGCCCCACACTGAAATGAGTGAGATGCCAACAGCGATTGGCAGAACTCCAACTCCCGAAACACCAAAGTAGGTCAATGCTGCATAGGAAATAAGCCAGATGAGTACTGCCATACCCATAAGCAACCCAACTGTCTTGCGCTTGTTGGATTGCTGAAGTTCTCTAAATGAATCTTTGGGCATGTGTTTTTAAAGTA
>RFMS01000183.1 GCA_009927575.1 Actinomycetota bacterium | reverse complement strand
TAAGGTCGCCAACTGTGTTACTTAGTGATCGCGATATCGCAGCCGAGATTGAGGCTGGCCGGGTCAAGGTAGAACCTTTCGAACCCAAATGATTCAACCGTCGAGCGTTGATGTACGACTCGACCGATTCTTCCGAGTCTTTGAAAACCATAAATATTCAGTTATTGATCCATCAGTGGAACAACCAGAACTCACTCGTGAAGTTGCAGTAACTCCGGACGAACATTTCATTCTTCACCCAGGCGAATTTGTTCTTGCAAGTACGTACGAAGTCATTACTCTGCCAGAAGACATCGCGGGCCGACTCGAAGGTAAATCATCGTTGGGACGTCTCGGATTACTCACGCACTCCACTGCAGGTTTTATCGATCCAGGTTTTTCCGGACACATCACGCTTGAACTTTCCAACGTAGCGAACCTTCCGGTCAAACTTTTTCCTGGAATGAAGATTGGTCAGCTCTGTCTCATCAAACTTTCATCTCCGGCACAGCATCCTTACGGTTCAGCGGTCTATGGTTCTCGTTATCAGGGCCAGCGTGGACCAACTCCAAGCAAGTCCTGGCTGAATTTTCACCAGACAAAAATTCAGTAACTCCACTCGTTCTGGTTATTGGGGGAGAAATGAAAACCACAACAATCGTCCTTATTGTTCTTGCACTTCTCGTTATTTATATCGTTGCTCAGTACAACAAATTAGTTCGACTTAATGTCACCGTTGATGAGGCATTTGCACAAATTGAGGTGCAGTTAAAGAGACGTTCAGATCTCATCCCAAATTTGGTCGAAACAGTGAAGGGATACGCAAAACACGAGAGCGAAACCTTCGAAAAAGTAGTCGCAGCTCGAGCAGCAAGTACAGCAGCCTCTACGTTGCCCGCAGTTGCTGCTGCCGATGGCCAATTAACCAAGCGTTACGCGGACTTCTGCTGTCGCAGAAAATTACCCAGATCTCAAAGCGTCTGCGAATTTCCTCTCACTCCAAGAAGAGCTCTCAACAACTGAAAATAAAGTTTCATTTGCTCGCCAGTTCTATAACGACAATGTGCGTTCTCTCAACACTGCGGTAAAAACAATTCCGACATCGTTCTTTTCGGGACTGCAAAAGTTTCAGTGCGCGA
>RFMS01000081.1 GCA_009927575.1 Actinomycetota bacterium | reverse complement strand
GCAGAAATGGTGCTCGGTTCAAATCCTTCGGTTCATATCTATGCATCTGGTTTTGCATTTGCACATGTTGCTTACATGTTAGGAACTGAAAAGCAGAAGAAACTTGCAAAGCTCATGGTCGAAAATGACTGGGGCGCAACTATGCAACTTACTGAACCTGATGCAGGTTCTGATGTCGGTGCAGGTCGAGCAAAAGCAGTACAACAACCAGATGGCACGTGGCACATTACTGGTACAAAGAGATTTATTACTTCGGGCGATAGCGACCTTAATCCAAACATTATTCATTATGTTCTTGCTCGCCCTGAAGGTGCAGGTCCTGGAACTAAAGGACTTTCGCTCTTCCTCATTCCTAAGTTCATGTTTGATTTTGAAACAGGCGAACTTGGCAAACGCAATGGTGTCTATGTGACCAATGTTGAACACAAGATGGGTCTTAATGTCTCAGCAACGTGTGAAATGAATTTAGGAGAGAAAGAGCCAGCAGTTGGATATCTACTTGGTGATGTACACAATGGCATCGCCCAGATGTTTAAAATCATTGAATTCGCCCGAATGATGGTGGGTACGAAGGCAATTGCCACGCTTTCTGCGGGTTATCAGCAAGCGCTGGCATATGCGAAAACTCGCGTCCAAGGCGGGGATATGAAAGTCATGAATGACAAGGCTTCACCACGAGTGACAATCATTAAGCATCCTGATGTTCGTCGATCATTAATGACACAGAAAGCGTATGCCGAAGGTATGCGCGCGCTCATTCTTTATACCGCTTCGATTCAAGATGCAGTTCAGCTTGCAAAAGCAAATGGTGAAGCGCAAGAGAAATTGATGATTTAGAAGCGCTAAATGATCTCTTGCTTCCAATTGTTAAAGGTTACGGATCAGAGAAATCGTGGGTGCTTTTAGGAACCGAATCGCTACAAACTTTTGGTGGTTCTGGATTTACTCAAGATTGGCCACTTGAACAATATGTTCGAGATGCAAAGATTGATACGTTGTATGAAGGAACAACCGCAATTCAAGGTTTGGATTTCTTCTTCCGAAAGATTGTGAAAGACCGTGGTCGCGCGCTCGGTTTGCTTGCAAAAGAGATCGGGAAGTTTGCAGCTGCTGGCGGAAATAATGCTGAAGAGAAGAAAGCTTTAGCAAAAGCGTTGGAAGATGCCAGCGCAATAAATGCGGTACTTATTGGACACGCAATGGCATCGCAAGAGAATCCATCCGAGATTTACAAGACCGGTCTTAATACTTCACGGTTATTGATGGCGGTTGGCGATGTGATTATTGCTTGGTTATTACTTCGCCAGGCAGATAT
>RFMS01000181.1 GCA_009927575.1 Actinomycetota bacterium | reverse complement strand
ACAGCAGAAGTGAGTTGTGTATTAACAATCATTCCTGGTTCAACTGGGATGGTGCAGGAAGCTTGCGGCTTAGGAAATTTACGTCCGTTAATTTCAATATCAACAAGACACTGACGACATGCACCGACTGGATCGAGTAATGGGTGATCACAGAAACGCGGAATTTGAATACCAAGTTTCTCCGCAGCGCGAATAACAAGCGTTCCTTTAGGAACTGATACATCAAAACCATCGATTGTTACCGTGATCATTTCAACGGCTACATCAGTTTCGGTTGTCACTTCACACCTCCTGCTGTTGCAAAGAGCGTGGAAGCCACTGGATCAAATGGGCATCCTTTATTCTCTAAATGGTGGATGTACTCATCGCGGAAATATTTGATTGAAGAAATAATCGGCGAAGCTGCACCATCAGCGAGTGCGCAGAATGATCGACCAGCGATGTTTTCGCAGAGATCAAGCAACTTATCGAGATCCGCAGGTGTTCCTTTACCGTGTTCAAGATCTTTCAGAATCTGCACCAACCACCATGTTCCTTCTCGGCACGGTGTGCACTTTCCGCATGATTCATGTTTATAGAACTCAGTCCAACGTAGCGTTGCGCGTACGACGCATGTTGTTTCATCAAAAATCTGAAGCGCTTTCGTTCCTAACATCGATCCAGCAGCGCCAACACCTTCATAATCAAGCGGAATATCAAGGTGCGCATCGGTAAACATTGGCGTTGAAGATCCACCAGGTGTCCAGAATTTCAAACGGTGGCCATTTCGAATTCCACCAGCAAGTTCAAGAAGTTCACGAAGAGTGATTCCCAATGGCGCTTCGACTTGGCCAGGCTTGTTCACGTGTCCGGAGAGTGAATAGAGCGTGTAGCCCTTTGATTTTTCAGTTCCCATTGATGCAAACCATTGCGCACCATTTGCAATGATGGATGGCACTGATGCAACGGACTCAACGTTATTGACGACAGTTGGTCGGGCATAAAGACCGGCAATTGCAGGGAACGGTGGACGAAGTCGTGGTTGTCCACGGAAACCTTCGAGCGAATCAAGTAGCGCTGTCTCTTCGCCGCAGATGTATGCACCTGCACCGGCATGGAGCGTTAACTCCAAATCAAAACCTTTTCCTAAAATATTTTTTCCGAGATAACCAGCTTTGTATGCATCTTCTACTGCTTGTAACACTCGTCGATACACATGTGTTACTTCACCGCGAAGATAGATAAACGCATGGTTAGCACGAATTGCATATGAACCAATAATGATTCCTTCAACCAAAGAATGTGGGTTTGCAAGCAGAAGTGGCATGTCCTTGCATGTGCCTGGTTCTGATTCATCCGCGTTAACAACAAAGTAATGTTCCTTGTTATCGCCTTGCGGAATAAATGACCACTTCGTTCCAGTTGGGAAGCCAGCGCCACCTCGTCCACGGAGCCCGGACTCTTTAACAATATTAATAACGTCATCGGCTTTCATATCGAGCGCTTTTGCTAGAGCTTGATATCCGCCGTTGCGCTTATAAGCCTCAATAGTGAAGGAATCAGCTTGATCCCATGCTGCTGAAAGAACCGGCGTAATTTTCGACATTACTTACCTTCTTTCTTGGCATTGATTCCCAAAAGTGTTGCTGGGCCAGCATTAACACCTTCGCCTGCTCGGCCATCATTAATGCCGGCGAGCACTGCAGAATTTTCTTTCCAGGTAGGAAGTTTCTTTGGACCTCGCGTTGGCGGAATGGGATTTCCGCTTCTCATACTATCGACGAGATCTTTTGCAGATTGTGGAGTCTGGTTGTCGTAGAACTCCCAATTCGCCATAACTACCGGCGCATAATCACAAGCCGCATTACATTCAATTCGCTCTAGCGAAACTTTTCCATCTGAAGTCGTTTGATTATTTCCAATTCCTAAGTGTTCGGCGACTGCTTCATAAATTGCATCGCCACCCATTACTGCGCAGAGCGTGTTGATACAGACACCAACGTGGTACTCGCCTACCGGCGCTGATTTATATTGCGTGTAGAACGTTGATACCGCTGTCACTTCCGCGGCTTCAAGATTTAATTTCGCAGCAATTGTGTTGATGGAGTCGTTGGTGACATAACCATCGCGTGCTTGTGCAAGATGAAGAAGCGGCATGATTGCAGAACGCGAACGTGGATAGCGAGCAATGATGGAATCCATCAATGAGTTATCTTCCTGAGTAAATGGCATTAGCGATCAACACCACCCATCACTGGATCAATTGATGCAACTGACGCAATAACGTCGGCAACTTGTCCGCCTTCACACATTGCAGCTGTTGATTGGAGATTGTTAAAGGATGGATCACGGAAGTGCACACGATAAGGATGTGTTCCGCCATCTGAAACAACATGAGCGCCGAGTTCACCGCGTGGTGATTCAACAGCGACATAAGCCTGACCTGCTGGAACGCGGAAACCTTCTGTAACAAGCTTAAAGTGATGGATTAACGCTTCCATTGAGGTGCCCATAATTTCGCGGATATGGTTGAGTGAATTTCCAAGACCATCTGCACCGAGTGCAAGTTGCGCTGGCCAGGCAATTTTCTTATCGGCAACCATGACTGGTGCGCCATCGAGCGCGTCTAACTTGTCGCAGCATTGTTCAATGATTCGAAGCGATTGTTCCAACTCTTCAACACGAACGAGGAAACGTCCATATGAATCAGCAGAGTCATTTGTGATGACATCGAAATTGTAATTTTCGTATCCGCAATATGGTTGAGTTTTACGAAGATCCCATGGCATTCCAGTTGCACGAAGAATTGGTCCAGTAACGCCAAGCGTTGTGCAACCTGCGAGATCTAAATAGCCAACATCTTTCATTCGCTTCATCCAGATGCTGTTTCCGACTAAAAGAGTTGCATTATCTTTGAAAGACTTTCGCATCTCTTTAACATCGTTACGGATTCGTTCTACTGAACCTGCTGGTAAATCTTGTTGTACGCCACCTGGGCGGATATACGCCATGTTCATGCGAAGTCCAGATGCCGATTCAAAGATATCGAGAACTCGTTCACGATCTCGGAAGCAAAGAAGACTGGAGTAAGTGCGCCTAGTTCCAACGCACCAGTTCCCAAAGCAACCATGTGGGATGAAATGCGATTGAGTTCCATCATCATGACGCGAATTACTGACGCACGCTCTGGAATTTCGTTTGTAATTCCCAACAACTTCTCTACCGCGAGGCAATACGCCGTTTCGTTGAAAATTGGCGAGAGGTAATCCATGCGGGTTACAAAGGTGACGCCTTGCGTCCAGGTGCGATATTCGCAGTTCTTTTCAATGCCTGTATGAAGGAAGCCAATACCTGCTCGCGCTTCGGTAACAGTTCGCCCTCAAGTTCGAGAATTAATCGAAGAACACCGTGTGTTGAAGGATGTTGTGGACCCATATTGACGACAACGCGCTCTTCTTTTGTTTTACCAATTCGGTGACCATCGAATCCCAATCGCCACCGGTAACTGAATACACAGTTCCTTCTGTTGTTTCACGCGTTGATGCGTATGGATCAAATGTCATCGGTAACTCCTCCGTTCTTCTGGTGGAGGTGTTGTTGCACCGTGATATTCAATTGGAATACCGCCGAGTGGATAATCTTTTCGTTGCGGATGACCTTGCCAATCGTCTGGCATCAAAATTCTTGTTAACGCTGGGTGGCCATCAAAAATAATTCCGAACATGTCCCACGTTTCGCGCTCATGCCAATTTGTTCCGCCCCATACTTCAACGAGAGATGAAACATGTGGATGCGAATCTGGCAACGCAACTTCTAATCGAATACGTCGATTGTGTGTCATTGAGAGCAAGTGATACACAACGTGAAGCTCGCGATCTTTTTCTTCTGGATAGTGAACGCCGCTGACCGATAGACACATTTCAAATCGAAGTGAATCAACATCGCGTAGCGCTTTCGCTGTCGCGAAAAGATGTTCTTTCTTAATAAAGAGAGTGAGTTCGCCTCGATCAACAACAACTCGTTCAATCGCTTCATTAAATTGTGGAAACGCGCGCTCTAATTCGTCAGCAACATCATCGAAGTAAGAACCGTATGGTCGTTCTGAAGAACCTGGATTTACTTTCGTGCGAACCAGGCCGCCATACCCTGAGGTATCGCCGGTTCCTTTCACTCCGAAAGAGCCGCGTTGTTCCATTAATTGGCTCCAAATACTGGAATTTGATGGGTTGGCTTCGCTGAAAGCGCAGCAGCTTCAACTTCACGAATTACTTTCTCGCGATTGACGCCCAACTTTGCATCCTTAATTGATTCATGCAATTTAATGATCGCATCCATCAACATTTCTGGACGCGGTGGGCATCCTGGCAAATAAATATCTACAGGAACAATGTGGTCAACGCCTTGCACAATTGCGTAGTTATTAAACATTCCACCTGAAGATGCGCAGGCGCCCATCGCTAAAACCCATTTTGGTTCCGACATCTGGTCATACACCTGGCGAAGCACTGGCGCCATCTTGTTAGAAACTCGACCTGCAACAATCATTAAATCTGCTTGTCGTGGCGATCCTCGAAAAACTTCCATTCCAAAACGTGAGAGATCGTGACGCGCTGTTGTTACTGCCATCATTTCAATTGCACAGCAAGCTAATCCAAATGTTGCTGGCCAGAGTGAATTCTTACGAATATAACCCGCAAGTTTCTCAACAGTTGTGAGAAGAAAGCCGCTCGGTAATTTCTCTTCTAAGCCCACGTATTAATCCCACTCAAGTCCGCCGCGACGCCAGACATATGCGTACGCAACAAATACGGTTCCCATAAAGAGCAACATTTCAACTAAACCAAAAAGTCCTAGTTGATCAAATGTCACTGCCCATGGATATAAGAAAACAATTTCAATATCGAAAATAATAAAAAGCATCGCAGTTAAGAAGTACTTCACTGGGAAGCGACCACCACCAACAGCTTGTGGGCTTGGTTCGATTCCACATTCATATGCAGCCGCTTTTGCGCGGTTATAACGTTTAGGACCTGTCAGCGCTGCCGCGACAACAGAGAATGCGGCAAAACCAAAGCCAATTGCTCCGATAACAAGGATTGGGAGGTATTCCGACACGCTCGAATCTTAGGCGAGCGGTAAATATATGGAAAATTAACGGGCTTTAGTTCCTATGTGAACTGCGACAACCCCACCCGTCATATTCACATAGTGGACATCAAGCCACCCGCTACCGCTCATTTTCGCTGAAAGTTCCTTCTGATTTGGCCATGCACGGATCGATTCAGCGAGATAGATATAGGCATCTGGATTTGAGGTGGTACGACGAGCTATCGCGGGTAACGCCTTCATCAAATAATTCATATAGATGTAGCGGAATGGCGCGAATGTTGGCTGCGAGAATTCGACAACAAATATTCGACCACCTGGTTTTGTGACTCTGAGTGCTTCCACTAATGCTTTCTCATAGTTATGTGTATTACGTAAACCAAATGAGATGGTGGTGACATCAAAATAATTATCTTCAAATGGCAGAGCTAGCGCATCGCCATGAACAAAATCGATATACGGTCGTCGCTTTCGTCCGGCCGCTAACATCCCTTCGGAAAAATCTAACGCGGTAACTGCAGCGCCTTTTTTTGCAAGTGGTTCACTTGATGATCCAGTACCGGCTGCCAAATCGAGAATTCTCATACCCACATTAGGTGCAATAAGTTTTGTTACTCGCTTACGCCAACGCTTGGTCTGTCCCAAACTTAAAATGTCGTTAGCAATGTCATAACGTCGCGCAACTGCATCAAACATCGCCGCCACTTCTTCTGGCTTCTTATTGAGATCCGCGCGATTGTTCTCCGAGTTCACGCTCCTATCTTTGCGGTAGTACGCTGATGTCACAAATTAGAAGACGTTTGATTCCGTTTAAGAGGGTGACATGCGAATAACCACCGAGATTCTCGGCGAACATCCGCCACTTCTCGACATCGCTATCAACGACCTCCCCGCAACATCATGGGTTCGCAATAACGAAGGTCTTATTGGTTTTGGTGAATACAAACGGCTCACGCTCACTGGCCCAGATCGCTTCGAAAAAGCCCGTGAATGGTGGCGGAATGAAGTACAACAACTTGATATTCAAAATAATGTTCACGGAAGTGGAACTGGACCAATTCTCTTCACTTCGTTCTCATTTTCAGAGACAGAAGAGTCGGTTCTCATCATTCCTCAAGCAATAATTGGGCAAAAAAGTGGTAAATCGTGGATTACGTGGATCGGCGATAAACAACCTGAAATAACTTCTCATCACAATTTAGAAGAACCGCTGAATCTTCAATGGAGCGGTAGCAATGGCGATGAATGGAGATCTCGCGTTGCCACTGCAATTTCTGCAATTAAATCTAATGAAGTAGAGAAAGTAGTTCTGGCACGATTTATCGATTGCGCTTCTGACAAGCCGATAAATATCCGACGAATTCTTCGAAACCTTTCAGATGAATATCCTTCTACATGGGTCTTTGCTAACGCGGGACTAATTGGCGCAACACCTGAACTTCTCGTTCGACTCTCTAAATCTCTTGTCACCTCTCGAATACTTGCCGGCACAATTCGTAAAACTGGTGATGATGAAAAAGATTTGGCGCTTGCTGCCTCATTAGCGCGATCATCAAAAGATTTAGAAGAACACGAATACGCAGTTCGTTCAGTTGGTGATGTTCTCGCACCGCTCTGTTCATCAACAAACGTTCCTGAATCACCATTTGTTCTTCACCTGGCAAACGTTATGCACTTAGCAACAGATGTCACTGGTGTATTAATTGATTCAGCAAGCCCAGCGGATATTTTTGAATTAGTGAAACGATTACATCCATCAGCAGCAGTGTGTGGAACTCCAACTCCATCAGCCAAGGCGTTAATCAGCAAGATTGAGGGTATTTCTCGAGGCCGATATGCAGGTCCAATCGGTTGGATCGATGCTCGTGGCGATGGTGAACTTGGTATAGCCCTTCGTTGCGGACAACTCGATGACTCGCATCAATCAATTCGACTCTTTGCCGGCTGCGGAATTGTCAGTGAATCAGATCCGCAGAGTGAATACGCAGAAAGCCAAGCCAAACTACTTCCAATGCGCCGCGCGCTAGAGAGCCACTAACTCCAAGTACTTCTTATGCACCGCCGCAATTGAATCGGCATTACGTTCGCGATCTGGCATCTTGGCAACAACCACTCTGATGCCGGTGGTGTGATGAGAAATTTCATGGCGAAGGTCAGATGCGGATTTAACAACCGCGCTTGAGATGCCGTAGCTGGCAGCGATCTTTGCAATATCAAGATGGTGTGGGTTCCAAATACTTTCTCAAATCCGCAACGCCTCGTTGTGGGAGTGTTGAGAAAATTCCACCGCCATTGTTATCGATCACGATGATGAGCAGGTTTACGTTTTCAATATTGGTCAAAGCCGAAACATCATGAAGAAAACCTAAATCTCCAATCATGGCCAGAGTTTTTTGGTGGTGAGTTGCAATACCCATCGCGGTAGAAATATTTCCATCAATTCCCGCTAAGCCACGGTTGGCATACGTAGCGACTCCCGTGCGAGGCAGAGCAAAACTTTCAATGTCCCGAATAGGACGAGAAGAGGAGATAAAGAGAGCTGAATCGTCCGGTAACTCCTCCGCAATGATGTGCGCAACGCTTGCTTCACTCCACTCTGGAAGTTCACTCAGTGATTTTGCAGCGAGTGCTTCATATGCGCGCCAATCATTAAGCCACGCTTGATAGGGAGTAGTAGCTGTTTTTAGAGTTGGTAAAGAGAAAAACTTTTGATCGGCGCTGCGTTCAGTATCAATCTCTTGCAAACGAGGATCAACGACAACCAGCTTTTTTGCTGAAGAAATATAGGCATTAATGGGTCTGGAGAGAGTTGTTCTTCCAATGACGATTGCTAGCTCGGCTTGAAGTTTTTCTCGAACATGTGGTGAGGAGAGAAGTATCGGTGCATGTGCAATGCACTCTTTGAATGAAGTGGGTCTTCGGCAATAAGTGGCGCGTTGAGTGATGCAGCAAAATCGATAATGGCTTGAGCTGAGAAGCCAGCGCGATCATGACCAACAATCACGATATTTCTATCAGTGGCGATTTCCAATTGTTCAGATGGTGAAATGTTCGGCACCGGTTCTGAAACGTGAATTCCTGCGAGCCAATCATGCGAATCGGTTTCAAGAAGTGGTTCATCAAATTGCAGATTGATATGGAGCGGACCTGTCCCGTTGAAATACTTCTTGAAATCCAGCGGTGTTGCTGTATCAATGCTATGGCGAACAAAATCGAAGAAGAGATCTTTTTGAATCGTTGTCTGGTTTGAACCCGTATTTCGAAGTCTGGCTGGTCTATCTGCGGAGAGAATTAATAGCTTTATATCTGAATGATGCGCCTCGAGAACAGCAGGATAGTAATTGGCGAGTGCAGTTCCACTCGTGCAAATAACTGGTACATATTTATTAGTTGCTTTAGCAATTCCAAGTGCGAAGAAAGCAGCTGACCGTTCGTCTATTCGTACATGGAGATCAATCAAGCCTCGTTCATGCGCTTCATGTAATGCGATTGATAATGGCGCATTTCGAGAACCTGGCGAGAGGACAAAATCACTGATTCCTAATTCGATGAGTTCTCTGAGCGTATGGCGAGCGAGCTTGGTTGAGTTCATTTCCACTCCTCACTCTCCCGCTCGAGCCATTGTGCAGCTCCCGCGCTCCATGTTTTTCTAATCCGATCCTGCCACCATGCGAATCGTTCGTCACTAGCGCGCAAGGTATCGAGAGCGTTCTGATCTGGAATTAGTGACTGCACTGTGATGTGTCCGTTAACTATGGTCACATCAGCAACATCAAACTGAAGAAGCGATCCCGTACCTAAGCCACATGCGTAATTCAATTCAGGCAGAGTTGCTGCAAGTTTTAATTCGTAACTCAAACCAATAGCTGATTCAAGTGCGCTCGATACAACGGTTGGGAGTTTGTGATGCGCAGCTAATTTCAATGAGCGCCGAATACCACCTAGTGGCGCAACTTTAAGGATCATAATGTCGAGCGCATCAGTAACTTTTACAGCGAAGGGATCTTGAGCTTTCCTAAAAACTTCATCACCAGCAATTTTTACTGGGACTTTAAGTTCTCCCTTGACTCTTCTTAATTCTTCGATGGTTGCACATGGCTGTTCAATATATTGGAACGCATCCCCAATAATTTCGTAGATTGAATTGATCGCCATGAGTGCGTGCTCGGCGCTCCATGAACCATTGACATCCACACGAATTTGCGAATGTGGTGAAAGTGCTTTCACCCATGCAATTCGAGCCAAATCTCGAGTGAGGTCTGTTCCCACTTTTATCTTTACTGTTGTTGCACCTGGATACCAACTAAGAATCTTTTCGATTTCAACTCGATCATCAACTTCTGGCATGGTGGCATTGATCGGAATCTCAGTGCGTTTCATGGGTAGTGCTGGCGCAAACGCAGCTTCAATTCCACTCATTAACCACGGCAATGATTCATTCTCGTCATACTCAAGAAATGGTGAAAATTCAGCCCAACCAAATGGCCCTTCAAAAAGCGCAATTTCACGGAGAGTGATGCCACGAAATTTCGTTCGCGTAGGGATTGAAATGACTTTTAGCGACGAAAGTACGTCGTTAAGAATCTGCTCAGACATGAGCGTTATGGACGTTTAGGAAATTTGTCGAAGTTTGGCGGTCGCTTCTCTTTATAAGCGTTTCGTCCTTCTTGGCCTTCTTCGGTTAAATAAAAGAGAAGTGTTGCATCGCCTGCTAATTGTTGGACGCCTGCTAATCCATCATCAGCTGCGTTTAGCCCTGCTTTAAGTAGTCGAAGCGCCATCGGTGAGTGACGGAGCATTTCCGACACCATGACACTGTCTCTGCTTCAAGTTCCTTTACTGGAACAACTGTGTTCACAAGTCCCATATCGAGCGCTTCTTTTGCGTCGTACTGACGACACATAAACCAAATCTCTCTTGCTTTCTTCTGACCAACATGTCGGGCAAGTAATCCGGCGCCATAACCGCCATCAAAAGAGCCAACCATTGGGCCGGTCTGACCAAATTTCGCGTTATCGGCAGCAATTGTTAAATCGCAAACAACATGGAGAACATGTCCGCCACCAATTGCCCAACCAGCGACCATCGCCACAACTGGTTTTGGTGTACGTCGAATCTGAACTTGTAAATCTAAAACGTTAAGTCGGCCAATTCCTTTTTTACCAAGCGCATCGCTTCCGATATAGCCATCATCTCCGCGAACATTGATATCGCCACCGGAACAGAAAGCTTCATCTCCTTGACCGGTAAAAATAATGACACCGACGCGATCATCATCGCGCGCCATATTAAATGCGCTCTGCAACTCTGCAAGAGTTTCTGGGCGAAATGCATTGCGAACTTCCGGACGATTGATCGTAATTTTCGCCATACCTTCAGCGATTTCGTAACGCACATCGGTGAAGTTTTCGCTGCCTTCTGCACGTTGCCATTGTGGAATGGTTCGTGCGCCAGGTTCGCGCTTAATTGGCTTGCTCATATGGAATAGCCTACGGGGAGTGAGTAATGCGATGCCAATTCAAATAAGTGCGCAGTGGTCGATACCACAAGCAATAGCTGCGTTATCTGATGCGCAATCAATCTCGGTCAGCACCAGCGGTTCTACTGGAGTTGCAAAATCCATCACGATTTCACGTTCAGCCCTCAAAGCATCTGCGCAGGCTTCAAATCAGATTGTTGGTGCAATAAGTAGCAACACCTGGTCACTCTTGTTGCCACTCTCTCACGTTGCTGGAATCAATGTCATTGCTCGCGCAATTGAACTTGGCACCACGCCAATTGATTGTCGTCCAGGAAATGGCTATTCAAATGTTGATTTCACTGCAGTTGTTCCGACGCATATTCATCGTGCACTCAATGGAGATAGCGCGCTGTTAAACCATTTGAAATCTGCAAAGAAAGTTTTAGTAGGTGGGGCACCTCTCTCTACATCAGAACGCAAAGCTGCAGAGAGCGCAGGAATTTCTATCATCGCGACATACGGCATGACCGAGACTTGTGGCGGTTGCGTGTACGACGGAATTCCATTACCTGGAGTTGATTACAAAATCGTAGATGAGATTATTTATTTGCGTGGTCCAATGCTCGCCGATGTCGATCTGGTTGACGGTTGGTTTAGAACATCAGATCGTGGCCATAGTGAAAATGGTCGGCTAGTTATTGATGGCCGGATTGATGATCAAATCATTTCTGGCGGTGAAAAGATCTCGCTTTCAACAATTGAGAACGCACTAAAAGAAAAGTTCAATTCTGATTTCGCTGCCTTCGCTAAAGGCGATGCTGAATGGGGTCAGCGACTATGCGTTGCAAAAGTGACAGAGATCGCCGATAGTGAAATTACTTCCTATCTCAAAGAGCGTTTTGGTTCCCACGCATCACCAAAAGAGATTGTTAGAGTTCCATCAATTCCTACAACAGGAATTGGTAAGCCAGATAGAAAAAAATTAGCAGAGGGATAAATGGCTACACGTAAAGAGTGGGTTGCAGGTGCACGACTTCGCACACTTCCTGCAGCTATTGCGCCAGTTATGGTCGGTACTGCACTTGCCGGAAAAGACGCTGATTGGCGTGGAATTTTGGCGCTTATCGTTTCACTCTCGCTTCAAATAGCAGTCAATTACGCAAACGATTATTCAGATGGCATTAAAGGCACAGATAAAGATCGGATCGGTCCACTTCGACTTGTAGGAAGTGGCGTCGCATCACCTGCTTCGGTGAAAAGAGCGGCTTTCCTATTTTTCGGTGTTGCAATGATCGCAGGCTTAGTTCTCGCATTAACTACATCACTCGCACTGATCGGAATTGGCGCGTTGGCAATTCTCGCCGCATGGACGTATACCGGTGGACCTAAACCATACGGCTATTCAGCTCTCGGTGAAGTTTCGGTATTTCTCTTCTTTGGACTTATTGCAACTGTGGGAACGTTTTATGTCCAAACAGAGAAGGTGACGCTAGCGAGTTTCTTGCTTTCCATTCCAATTGGAGTTCTGGCCTGCGCAATTCTCGGTTTAAATAATTTACGAGATCTAGAGAAAGATGCCAAAGTGAATAAGCGAACACTCGCTGTGATTCTGGGCGATAAAGGTGCGCGAACTTTCTATACCTTGCTTCTGATGATCGCTCATTTAGGTTCTATTTCGCTCTACTTCGTTACCCCATCAGTTTTTTCAACGCTCTTCCTTCTGCCTTTCTCAGCGAGATTAGCTCGGAATGTTCTTAATGGTGCGTCTGGCAAAGATTTAATCCGACTTCTTGCCAATACCGGGAAATTACAAATGGCTTTTGCATTTGTTCTATCTTTCGCGCTGATCACTTCCATTAGATAAGATTTCGCCATGCTCCGATACCTACCCATCATTATCGGTGTCGCACTTCAAATTTATGCGCTCGTAGATTGCGCGCGAACCGATCAAGATCAAGTAAGAAATCTCCCAAAGTGGGGTTGGCTGCTCATTGTCATATTTATTGGATTTATTGGCTCAATCGCATGGTTAGTTGCAGGTCGACCAAAAGGCCCTGGAAATGGTGGACGAAAGAAGCCACGAATAATTCCACCCGATGACAATCCTGATTTTCTAAAGAATCTGTAATTTAAAAAGTTTTAAAGGCCTGAATATGTGTGTCGGCCTGTGCCCCAAACATTGACATAGACGTAATTAAATAAGAATGTAGAGCCAGCTAAAAGACAGAGCCAGGCTGCTTTCTTACCTTTCCAGCCTGCTGTTACTCGTGCATGAAGATAAGCGGCGTATGCCACCCAGGTAATGAATGCCCACGTTTCTTTTGGATCCCATCCCCAATATCGTCCCCATGCGGATTCCGCCCAAATTGCGCCAGCGATAATCGCAAAAGTCCACAGTGGAAAGACAAATGCGACGAGTCGATATGAAAGTTGATCCAAAGTTTCTAAAGTTGGCAAACGTTTAGCCCACGCGTTTCGACCACCTCGCGATTCCATTCGTTCAATAATCAAATATGTTGCAGCAATCGTGTTGGCGAGTAGAAATACACCACCGGAGATAATTGCAGCTGATACGTGTACTACTAACCATGTTGATTTTAAGGCTGGAACAAGTGGCGCACTTGGTCGATATAGCAAGGTTATTGCGGTTCCAAGTACTAACAGAACTGCAATAGAGATTGGTAAACCCAACCAGCGAAGGTTATATTTTCGAAGCGCAACTAAATAAGCGCCAGTGAAAGCTAATGCACCGGTGATGGAGAATTCATACATATTTCCCCAAGGAACACGATGTGCGGAGAGCGCGCGTGCAAGTACTCCACCGAAGAGAAGGAGAAACGCTAACGTCATCAAAGCGATAGCAATCCGCGCAAATTTCTCTGTTCGAGCACGATCGAATACACCGTTTTCACGATCTGCACGAACTGACCATGCGGTCTCAATTGCAAAGAGGAAAAATGAAAGAGTGAAAACGAAAAGCGAGGAGTACACCAAATTGTTAGAGAGATACGCCAATTGCGATGAACTCACTTTCTTCTCCTCTCCTGTTCAATTTCCTTTTCATTGAATCTTTCAATCCAATCAGTTAAGTCGTTGAGCTCGCTTTCCAATCCATCTATAGCGTTCTTAGCTAGACCAGCGATTTCAACTTTCTTACCAACTTTTACCCAAATTCTTCGCTGTCGAGTAAAGAGTGAAGTAAGTAAACCGAGTATCGCGAGAATACTTCCAATGAGCGCATATTGCTTGCCAGGATCTCGAACAATTTGCAGATTCACCCAAGGAGTGAAGCCATTAAATGTGATGGTTCCCACGCCATACGAATACGTTTCATTGAGTTTCATCTCTTTCAAACCAATTCGCGCCATCTTATTTGTGTCGAGTCGGTACACAGATTGAGGAATTCCGGAATCCATTTGTAAATCGCCTTCCCAAACCGAAACGAGAAGACGTGGATCTAGCGCCTCTGGAAATGCTGAGAATGCGCCTCGGCTAGAACTTCGATCAATCGTTGGTACGAATGAACCTATAAAACCTATTTGTGGTTGCGCATCAGGAACTTTAATTGCACCAGTTGAAGTGAGATTTGCATCTTGCGGTAGGAATGGAACTGGCCCTTGAAAAACTACGGTTCCACTTTGATCTGTCACAGTAACGATTGGTGAATAACCGTTTGCTTGTAAATAGACACGTGTACTTCCAAAAGTTAGTGGGCTATTTACTTTAAGAACCTTCTTCTCCGAAGAGCCACCGACAGACTTACTGATTGTTGTGGACAGTGTGTAATCCTCGGGTGCATTCGTGATCGGGTTGTATTGGGCAACAAACTTGTCTGCGGTAATCGTAAAATGTTGAAGAGATTCACTTGAGAAGAAACGACCTGTAGTTAGATTGTCATAGCTTGTTGGTGTATTAATAAATCGTTCGCCAACATTGACGATTGCCGATCCATTCATGCCCAGGCTTGAACTCAGTGCGATTCCAATCAAAATAACGATTAACGAAAGATGAAAAAGTACATTTCCAGTCTCACGTGAATAACCTTTTTCTGCGGAAATAGAATCGGCGTTACGTTGTATTCGGAATCGATTCTTTTTGAGCCATGCTTCTGCCGAATCTAAGGCGCTCGTTGTATCAATAGTTCGATAAAAATCCATCCGATCAAGATTTTTTGGCGTCAATACAGGTTTTGCTCGGATTGCTTTTGCATGTTCCCAAGAGCGTGGCAGCACACAGCCAATGAGTGAAATAAAGAGAAGGAGGTAGATTGCAGAAAACCATGGTGATCCGTAAACATCAAAAAATTTAAATCGATCTAACCATTGGGCAAGAGTTGGATCATTGGTGAAATATTCACGAACTTTCATTGGATTCTGAGTTCGTTGTGGCAATAGCGAGCCTGGAATCGCTGCAATTCCAAGTAATAAAAGAAGTATCAGCGCAGTGCGCATGCTTGTGAGTTGTCGCCAGAGATAGCGAAGTGAGCCTAATCCGCTGAGTTCAGGAGCGCTCATTAGATCACCGGCGCAAAATCAGCAATGAGTGTGCGAAGCCAGGCCATTGCTTCATTCCATAAACCAAGTACTTGGGCGATTCCCATAACTATTAGTAGCACTCCACCAATGACAGTGATGACATTTCCTCGCTTAGTAAGAAAGGATCGAACTTTTTTAGATCGTTCGAAGAGAAGTCCAAAGAGAATAAATGGAACTCCCAAACCAAAACAATATGCGAGAGAGAGAACCGCGCCGCGGAGTGCATTTGCCTCTTGAAAAGCCAGAGTTTCTACAGCGGCCAGAGTTGGCCCAATGCACGGCGTCCAACCTAATCCGAAAAGAAAACCGAGTATTGGTGCACTTACTAGCCCAGCTCGATTTTGCATCGATGGTCGCCAACTCCAAAAAAACTTATCTGATTTTAAGAAGACCACTCCAAAGACAATGGTCAATACACCTAGTGCTCGGGTAATCCAATCTGAATTTTGAGTGATCTGCGAACCGAGTGAACCAAAGAGCGCACCGTAGAAAGTAAAGAGGAGGGCAAATCCAGAAACAAAAAGAATTGTGCCGACAAGAATTCTCACTTTCGATGCACTAACTCCTGCGATATAGCCAATAAAACCCGGAAGTAGCGGCAGCACACATGGTGAGAGAAATGAGATAAAGCCAGCGATTGCTGCAACGAATGCGGCAATAATTACATTGCTATCAAATATTGCATTGACAAAAAAATCGCTCATTGTTCAGCCAATACTTGGTTAATGATTCGCTTCAAATCTGTGTACAAAGCTTCGCCACTAATTCGAGCCGCGACTCTGTTCTGTTTGTCGAGAACCAACGTTGTGGGAATTGCATTAGGAGTTACGCCTGGAAAAGCGACTAATAGCGCATCATCTACCAGCGTGGGATAAGCGATTTTGAATCGCTTCACAAATGCTTTAGCGGTTACTTGATTATCGCGGGTTAATATTCCTACGAATTGAACATTCGGAAAAGTGGTGGACAAGGCTTGAAGTGTTGGGGCTTCAGCTCGACATGGTGAGCACCAACTTGCCCACACATTAACAATCGTGACTTTGCCCGCTAATTGGGTAAATGTTCCGTCCAAAGTTTTTCCGGAAAGAGTTGGTACAACGCCTCGTTTCTCTGGTGAAATCTGGAGTATTGAACCATTCCCCGAAATAAACGCATCTTCGCTTGGCGCTGATGTTCCGCCTCCCGAACAACTTGTAAGTAATAACAAGGTAATCGCTAACGCAAAGTACTTGATGGCAAATTTCTTCATGGCAAGAGATGCGCAGCAGGTTCTTGATAGGTAAATCCAGTAATGATTCCTTGATCGTCAATATGAAAACTTGTTACTGATGCCAATGTGCATTCTCGTTTACGAGGATCATGAAGAAAGGAACGACCTTCGATAAATGAGCGAAAAATCCAAATCGGTAATTGATGAGAAACACAGAGTGCATCTTTTCCATTAGCTGCTGTATGCGCAGCAAAAATCGCGTTCTTCATACGTTCAACAATTTCAACATAAGGCTCACCCCATGAAGGTCGCCATGGATTCCATAAGTGTCGCCACGCACTTGGATGACGAAGCGCGCCAATTCCAATATCAAACTTTTTGCCTTCAAATTTATTTCCCGCTTCAATTAATTGCGGATCAGTCGTAATCTCAATCTTGTGGCGTTGCGAAACCGGTGTTGCAGTTTCTTGGGCTCGTTGAAGCGGTGAAACATGAAGTGCACCAAGATCAAGCGTGCCTGACCATTCTGCGATTGTTTCCGCCATGTGTTGACCGCGCGTTGATAATCGCCAACCTGGTTGTCGTCCGTAAAGAATCTTCTCTGGATTTTCGACTTCACCGTGTCGAACGACATGCACATAAGCCATGCGCCAAGCATAAAGCAGTAGAAAAGGCTGAGAACCACTACCTTCGCTAGGGTTAAGAAATGACAGGAAAGCGGATCGCATTCTTTGATGTCGATAACACGCTGATTCGCGGCTCCACAATTTATTTTCTTGGTCGAGGGATGTATCAACGAGGTTTCTTTTCAAAAAAAGATATTGGTGCATTTGTTCTTGCAAATCTTCGCTATCGAATGACCGGAACTGAAAAGCCAGAAGAAATCGCCCGGTTTCAAAAAGCAGCCCAGGATTTTGTTGGTGGCCATGATGTCAATGATCTTTATGCAATCGGACAAGCGATTTACGATGAATATGTTTCACCTGCTATGTGGCAGGAAACAATTGATATTGCGCAATCACATCTAAGTGCTGGTGAGGAAGTGTGGTTGGTAACAGCGGCGCCTGAAGATATGGCAAAACTTATTTCAGATCGATTGGGCTTTACCGGTGCTATTGGCACAAAGGCCGAAGTAAAAGATGGAAAATACACCGGTGCGGTAATTGGTCAATTACTTCATGGAGGCGAAAAAGCAATCGCAATTAAGAAACTCGCAACTGAAAAGAATATTGATTTGAGTGAGTGCTATGCGTATACCGATAGCCATCACGATATGCCGTTACTGAATTCAGTAGGCAACCCGCGAGTCATCAATCCTGATGCCAAACTGAGAATTATCGCATTTGCAAATGAGTGGCCAGTACACGATTTCCGAAGATTGCGCTTTCTGAACCGACTTATTGGGCCAACAATTAGTCGTGCTGCTGGTTTTCTGACTTTTCTTCGGCCACGCCGTTAAGGAAATATCCAGTAATGTTGGCCAGTTATGTCACTGCGCCAGATATCAACGACCGTTCCCTCATTTGCTGATGAGTTACGCGCGCGCACTGATGAAGAACTCCATTCACTTTTTACATATCGACCAGATCTGATTACGCCCGTTCCGGGAGATATTGCTGCACTTGCAACGCGTGCGACATCCGGTCCAAGTTTGGTCCGCGCAATTGAAGGCTTAAATCAATGGCAATTCGCTGTTCTTGAGGCATGTATGGCGCTTGCAGAACCATTTACTTCTACCCAGATTGTTAAAGCTACCGAAAAGGGCGCAGAGAAAGTTGTCACTGAACTTTATGAACGTGGATTAATTTATAAAGATGAAGACGGTTTTCGAGTTCCTCGAGCTATCCATGATTTCATCGGTCAATCTCCTGCTGGACTTGGACCAGTATCGATAGCAAAACTCGATCTCAAAAAATTAAAAGATGCCCCGAAGCCAGCGTTGGATTTACTTGCAAAATTAACATGGGGAAGTGCCAAAGGAACCGTCTCCGATATTCGCAAACGCGGAACACCCATTGCATGGCTAATCGAAAATCACTTTCTTATTCCGATGGATCAAACAACTGTTGTGGTGCCGCGCGAACTTGGCCTACACCTTCGTGGCGGAAAAGTTCATCAGACCTATCTCACTACTGCACCAGCTATTAGTGGAGATCGACGAAAACAAAAAGATATAGATCAAGCAGCGATTGCATCAATTAGCAACGTGCTTCGTTGGTGTCGCGAACTACTTAATTTTTGGGCAGAGGAAACTCCTTCCGTCTTGCAATCTGGTGGGTTAGGTGTGCGCGATCTTCGCAAATGTGCGGAACACCTTGGAGTAGAGGAAATCTGTGCTGCATTTATCTCCGAGATTTGTTATCTCGGTGGCCTGGTAGTTGCCGATCCGGATGGCCGAATACTTCCGACGACTGCATTTGATATGTGGCAAGTGAAATCACCGGAAGAACAATGGCGCGAATTAGTTACCTTGTGGCTCCTCTCGTCGCGAGTTGCTGGGCTAATTGGCAAACCAGAATCTAAAAACATCAATCCACTTGGTTTCGACTTGGATCGCGCAAATGCCGCTACTATTCGCAAACATACAGTGCACCTTCTTTTGGAAAATAAAGAACTTTCACCAGAGGTTTCTAGCGCTCAAAAATTCGTCGAATGGGTCTACCCCAATCGACGCGGTGGATCGCTGCATTCCGACATTGTGGAATGGACGTTGCGCGAATGTGATTGGCTTGGAATTACCGGACAAGGCGCGCTCTCGTCATTTGGTGAGCGATTTATTAATGATGACGATGCCTTGAAAATCAATGAGGCGCTACCAAAGCCAGTTGATCACATTTTAATTCAGAGCGATAACACTGCTATCGCTCCTGGCCCATTAGCAATCGAACTTGATCGACATCTTTCAACATTCGCAGATATTGAAAGTCGTGGTGGTGCAACGGTTTATCGATTTAGTGAAGCATCTATTCGACGTGGACTAGATCATGGCCACAGTGGCGATGAGATCCGCACGTTCTTATCGAAAACATCAAAGACTCCAATGCCTCAACCGTTGGAATATCTCATTAGCGATGTGGCAAAGAAACATGGGCGATTGAAAGTTGGATTCGCAAACACATATTTGCGATGTGAGGATGAAGTAATCATTAATCAAATTCTTAA
Organism: Actinomycetota bacterium; assembly: GCA_009927575.1. Classification (GTDB taxonomy): domain Bacteria; phylum Actinomycetota; class Actinomycetes; order Nanopelagicales; family Nanopelagicaceae; genus UBA7398. The sequence continues at coordinate 18,551 of RFMS01000181.1, read as the reverse complement.
AGATAAACGATTAGAACATCTACGGCTTCGAGCAATCGCGCCTCAAGTACTCGTATCGGAGCTAGAAAATTCTGACGTTATAGAAGATCTTCGTTCAAATGGATACTTCCCTACCGGTGAAAATAGTTCCGGAGCAGTTCTCACTTCTGTTGGACAGATGCGTGCAAAATCTCGACCAAAGCCACCTCGAATTATTGGCGAGCTTGTGACACCTTCCGAAACAATCATGGCGACTGCGATACGCACTTTGCGTGCTGGCGAACGAGCATCTGCGAAAAAACCGCATTTACGAACCGATATCCCGCGCACAACTGCAAATGAAACTCTTGAAATTCTTAATAAATATCTCGGCGAAGAAGTGACGTTGGTAATTGGTTATGCAGATACAAATGGCGGAGTCACACAACGAGTAATTGATCCAGTATCTATTTCATTGGGAACGCTCCTTGCGCGCGATCACGCTTCGGGCCAACTCCAGCACTTCAAAATCCCGCGTATTACAGGCGTGGTCCCCGCATGAGAAGCAGTTACGGCAGACTAAGCGCATGATTCTTGATGATCTCAAAACACTTGTAGAGATTGAATCTCCCACCGATGATTTAGCAGCGTGCGTCAAAGTTATTGAAGCAGCTGCATCAATAGCTCAACGCGTACACGGGAAAGCTGCGCGCGTGGTCACTGAAGAAGGAAGACCAGTTTTTTGGTTTGGCGCAGATAAGCCAGAAATTATTCTCCTTGCACATCTCGATACTGTGTGGCCACACGGTTCATATCAACCTTTGTGGTCGCTTGAAAATGATGTTATTCGCGGACCTGGATGTTTTGATATGAAAGCCGGTTTTATCCAGGCTTTATATGCGATGAAAGATTTACCGCATGACCGAATTGCTCTCATCGCTACAAGTGATGAAGAAACAGGTAGCGCCACTTCCAAAGCAATGATTCAACGATTGGCAAAAGAGGCAAAGGCAGTACTCGTTCTTGAAGCAACACTCGATGGCAAAGTTAAAACTGGCCGAAAAGGAACTTCGATGTACCAAATCGCAGTTCATGGACGTGCTGCTCATGCAGGTCTAGAACCAGAAAAAGGAATTAACGCAACAGTTGAAATGGCTCACTTAGTTAAGGCAATCATTGAGTTAGAAAGTTCCTCAAAAGGAACAACGGTCGTTCCAACTAAATTACTTTCAGGCACTACAACAAATACCGTGCCTGCGCTGGCAACTCTTGATATTGATGCGCGATCTTTCGAGATGGCAGAACTAGAACGCGTTGATAGTGCAATACGAAATTTAAAGCCGATTCATCCAGAAGCACGAATTGAAATTACTGGCGGAATTAATCGACCACCACTCGAAGAGCGCTCAACAATGGCGCTATACGAACGATTTGAAAAAGTTGTTGCATCTCTAGGTCGCGCACCAATTGGCCACGCAAAAGTGGGTGGCGCAAGTGATGGAAATTTCGCAGCAGCTGCGGGAGCTCCAACGCTCGATGGTTTAGGCGCGGTCGGCGCAGGTGCGCATGCGTTAAACGAGTGGGTGCAAGCTTCATCAGTTCAAGATCGTGCTGATTTACTCCACGCTTTTCTGAAGGATCTCCTCGCGCATGACTGATGGCCCACTAATTGTTCAGAGCGATAAGACGCTCTTACTTGATATTGATCATCCACTCTCTGCCGAATGTCGACGAGATATCGCGCCATTTGCCGAGTTAGAAAAATCTCCAGAGCATATTCACACGTACCGTTTGACCTCACTTGGATTATGGAATGCACGTGCAGCAGGTCATGACGCGGAACAAGTAATTGATACGCTGTTGAAATATTCGCGGTTTGCAGTTCCACATTCACTTCTTATTGACATTGCAGAAACTATGGGGCGTTATGGTCGACTCCGTTTAGAGTCTCATCCAGTACATGGATTAGTTCTCATCTCTAACGATGCAGCAGTTCTTGCTGAAGTCGTTCGCGGAAAGAAAGTTGCACCATTACTTGGAGCGCGCGTTGATGACGAAACTATCGCAGTTCACCCAAGTCAGCGCGGTTTTCTCAAACAAGCGTTACTGAAATTAGGTTGGCCGGCGGAAGATTTTGCTGGCTACGTCGATGGCCAAGCTCATGAGATCGCACTTAAAGAAGGTAATTGGAAACTTCGCGAGTATCAAAAACTTGCTGCTGAAGGATTTTGGCATGGTGGGTCTGGAGTAGTCGTTCTGCCGTGTGGTGCTGGAAAAACAATTGTTGGTGCAGCTGCGATGGCACATGCAAAAGCAACAACGCTAATTTTGGTAACAAATACAGTTGCAGCACGACAGTGGCGTGATGAGCTTCTTCGTCGCACTACGCTCACAGAAGATGAGATCGGTGAATATTCTGGAGCAAAGAAAGAGATTCGCCCCGTAACTATCGCTACCTATCAGGTGATGACCACGCGTAAAAAGGGTGTTTATGCCCACCTTGATCTCTTTGATGCCCACGATTGGGGCTTAATTATTTATGACGAAGTCCATCTTCTACCGCACCAATATTTCGATTTACCGCTGATATTCAATCGCGACGCCGACTTGGATTAACTGCAACGCTCGTTCGTGAAGATGGAATGGAAGGCGAAGTCTTCTCGCTGATTGGGCCAAAGCGATTTGATGTGCCGTGGAAAGAGATTGAAGCGCAAGGTTATATCGCGCCGGCAGATTGCGTTGAGGTTCGCGTGACGTTAACCGACCACGAACGACTCGCCTACGCGACGGCCGAACGAGAAGATATGTATCGCACATGTGCCACCACAATGACAAAGAAGAGCGTCATTGTTGCACTAGCAAAACATCACGAAAATGATCAGGTGCTCATCATCGGTCAGTACATCGACCAAATTGATGATGTCGCCGCAACACTTGGAGTTCCTGTCATCAAAGGCGAGACTCCTGTGAAAGAACGGGAACGGTTATTCCAATTATTCCGCACCGGAGAAGTGAAGTGTTTAGTTGTGTCCAAGGTCGCTAACTTTTCTATTGATCTACCTGAAGCATCGATTGCAATTCAAATTTCTGGAACATTTGGTTCGCGACAAGAAGAAGCGCAACGACTTGGTCGTGTACTTCGCCCGAAAGCAGATGGTCGTGGCGCACGTTTCTACTCACTTGTTGCTCGAGATACTGTCGACCAAGATTTTGCACAAAATCGCCAACGCTTCTTAGCTGAGCAAGGGTATGCCTATCGCATCATTGATGCCGATGATGTTCTCTCTGGAAAAATTTAAATACTTATCGCTGAAATAAATCGAGCGCGATCAATCCGCCAATAATCGTGCGGCTGACCATTAATCATGATCACCGGAACTTTTTCGCCGTACTCTTTCTCGAGCTCTGGATTACCATCGATAAATTCCACGGATAATTGATAGGAATATTCGCTCTGTAATTCCTTGGCCGTTTTCTCCGCCACTTCACAGAGGTGACATCCATGGCGCGAATAAATATGGACGTTAGTCACAGGTAAACCTTAATTCTTCCTGACAATTTCCACAGATGCCTTTCTTCAGGTTTTAGCGCTCTTGGCTCTTTGATAAGTTCCCGCCATGCGTAAAAAAATCCAGAGCATCCTTCTTGTTGCGGCCTTTGGATTTTCGCTTCTTAATGCTCCTACGGCTCAAGCTCTACCGTTTGAGCGCACGCCATCCACAGTCTGGTTCCATACGTATGGCACGGGAGTACAAACTCAAAAGATTCCTTCCGCAAAAATTGTTGCTCAACCACAATCACCTGTTGCTAATGTCAACACTAAGAGTCGATTCGATATCTCATACATCGGATTTCCCGCAGATGCACAAGCTGCATTTCAGGCGGCGGCAGATATTTGGTCCGATAAATTTCAATCGGCTGTTCCAATCAAAGTACAAGTAACGTGGGGACGCCAAACAAGCGGAGTTTTAGGTTCTACACGTCCTGATTATTTCTATAAGAATTTTACTGGCGCACCAGCGCGAGATATTAATTACCCATCCGCGCTCGCAAATGCGCTTGCTGGCAAAGATCTTGATGTCAATCGTCCTGACATCATCATGACAATTAATGCTCGCGCGCCTTGGTACACCGGAACTGACGGTCGACCTTCACGTAGTGAATATGATCTCGAATCAGTTGTGATGCACGAATTAGCTCACGGACTTGGTTTTCTTACGCTTGCCGCATACGACCCATTCTTCGGCTACGGAAGTATTGATCAACCAACGCCATTTGATGCATACACCCAACTTCCCGATGGCCATCAATTAATCGATTTACCTTCGCCATCACTTGATCTTGGCAAAGCAATGATTAATAAATTGGTCTGGTCTGGCCCGCTTGGAATTGCCGCAAATAACGGCAACAAAATTCTTCTCTATACGCCAGCACGATATGAAGCAGGTTCATCAATTAGCCATCTCGATGAAAGTACATATTCATCATCTCCAACAGATGCAGTAATGACTCCAAATCTTGATGTGGGCGAAGTTTTCCATGCGCCAGGTCCAATTCTTTTGGCCATGCTTGAAGATATGCGCGGTAAACCAGCTCCAGGAACACCAACTGGTTTGCCTGAAGGACCTAGAAATGTGAAGGCAATTGTTGGAGATAAATCCGCGATTGTGACCTTTGATCCACCTGGAAATGCTCGTCTTTCACAAGTAACGTCATATGTCGTTCAAGCAAGCAACAATTCAGATCCTATTACTGCGCTGACGTCACCGGTTATTGTTCCTAACTTAAAGAATGGCACTTCATACTCATTCACAGTTACAGCTAAGAACCAACTTGGTAATTCTGATCCTGTGACAACAAATGCAGTTATTCCTGAGTCGACGTGGCGCGTGACCACTGTTGATCCCAAGGCTGATGGCAAATTCCTTGCATCTGGAACCTATAAGAATCAGAAAGTTATCGCTTACTCTGATTCAAAGAATGGTGATCTCAAACTCGCATCGTATGATGGAAAGAAATGGAACATTTCTACTGTTGATGGAAATTCTTCAACTGATGGGAAAACCTCACATAATGTTGCTGGTGATGTTTCACTCTGCACGAGCGGTACCGGAACCACTCAAAAACTTCATATCTTCTATGCCGATCTCACTGACAAAGATCTCCGCTACGCCGTTTACGATGGTAAGAAATGGAGTTTTGACGTAGTCGATGGAAATGGATCATCACTCAATAAATATGATGATCCCAATCGAACGAGAACCAACAGCGATGTCAGCGTCACTAATGCCTGCGCTATAACTCCTGCGGGAATTCAAGTTTTCTATCGCGATGAATCTCAAGGAGTTCTACTTGGCGCTGTTAGAAGCGGCACGTCGTGGATTTACGAGATGGTTGATGGCGATAAAACTACTGAAAACCATACGACTGGCGATGTCGGCTTCCATTTGCAAGCACTCGCAGTCGATAAGAAGGTCTATCTTCTCTACGACTCAATTCTCACCATCAATCAAAATACCGAGGCGACAACAGGTGAAGTTCGATTAGCTACTCGCTCATCGATTTATCCCGAAGATTGGCAGTACACAACACTGGCTGCGACAGGTGGTCCAATTGCTGTCTCTGGCTACAACGTTGCTCTCTCGCTAGTGGGAACTCGGGTCTTCGCTGCGTGGTTCAGCGCAAGTGGCATCACAATTCCAGATCCCAATCGAGTTGTATGGGCAACTGTTTCTGGTTCAGAACCTTCATCAACGACTTCAATTGATAATTTTGGTGTTCCAAATGGACCACTCGCTATTGATGACAAAGATATTTTGGTTGGCTGCCAGTCTCGGCTCTGCAAATTAAATAAAGTGGATCAATCGGTCGATTTAGTATCGGCTACGCTCTTTGAGAAAGAAGCAAACGTCATTTGGATTACTTTAGGGAAAGTCCGCTACGCACTTACAAGCGTTAACGGAAAACTTTCCCTGTTGAAGTAACTACTTCTTATTTCTGCGTTGAATACGAGTTTTCTTGAGAAGTTTCTTGTGCTTCTTCTTCGCCATACGTTTACGGCGCTTCTTAACTACTGAACCCATTTCAACCTCATTTCTTATTCTCGGACGAGCGTAAAGTACATCGTATTGCTGAGTGAGCTGATTACTCCGTAACCAAGCCCTTTCAGATAGTCGAACGATACTGGAGAACCACCGTTATTAATGGTGGTTCCGCTTTTTATACTGCCTTTGCTATCAAATGTAAGCAGTAAAAGTTGAGGTGATTTCGGTTTCCAACTCTTCAAAGCAGAAATCCCACCAGTTGATGAAAATAACGCGCTTGCACCTGCTACTAATGCACCAGACTGCGAAGGAAATCTCGCGCTCCATACCGGAACTCCAAATTTTCCAGGAGATGAATTAAATTGTGTAACGCTCGCCTCTGTAATTTTGCCGATTGAAATTCCGCCTTGAAGAAGGCTTGAAGTGACGCTCTCCCATTTCCTATAAGTCTTGGGAAGTGAACTTCGAATTGCTCCCTTTATTGCACCTGAAGTTGAAGCCCTGAGAACTATTCCATCAGTGACTCCCTTAAGTGGAAGTTTTGCGATTGAATCTTTACTCAAACCCACAATATAAATTTCTTTGTTAATCAACGTTAAGTCTCGTAACGAAGTTTCACTGTTGCCGATCAATAGTGGAGCTGCACACGAAGTAAAAGTACAAATCCAGATCGCGCCGACTCGTCCGGAGGTACTTTGTTGTTCTCCAACAATAAAAATACCTTCAGTAGTGAGATAGAGCGCTCTCGGAAAACTCGCTGACGAATTAATGTGTGAGAAAGTACTAAGTAATTGTCCTGTGCTTGATATCTGCCAATGTTTAGCGAGACCAATCCTCGACTTTTTGGTGAGGGGCTAGTCACAACTATCGAGTCTGGATTAAGCGCGCCAGAAGTCGATGCAACAGTACTTGTATCAAAAACTTCACTTGAACTAAGAACCCAGAACGAACCATCTGCAGCGCTCTTGATATCAGTAGCAATAATCGATTGCATTAGGGAAATTCTCCACAAAACAACGCCCTCAAATGTTCGCGCCGAAATTTCCGCTGTTCCTGATTTAGAGCCGACCAACACAACCGCATCCTTTGTCAGGATCGCGTTTGATACATCAAAATCTGATTCAATCGCAAATGACGTTCGAAGATTCTTAACCGTTGGCAGTGGTGCTGCAAGCGCTGTATTTTGTGAAAGGAGTAGAGAAAAGAGCAGAAGTAGTGCTTTAAATTTCAAGCCAATTCCTGAGATCGATCTCGAGCCGCTTTCATTGCTTTCGCGATAATTTCTTTTGTCTCTGATTGATCGAAGGAAGAAATTGCAGCTGCAGTTGTACCGTTTGGACTCGTTACATTCTCACGGAGCGTTGTTGGAGTCTTGCCACTCTCATTGAGCATTGTGGCAGCACCATTGATTGTTTGAATTGTTAGCGTCGTTGCATCCTTCTCTGATAGCCCAAGGTCCATCGCACCTTTAATCATTGCTTCAACAAAGTAGAAGAAATATGCCGGCCCTGACCCACTAGTGGCAGTCACCGCATCTTGAAGATCTTCGCCAACCACAATTACTTCACTACTTGCTGATAAAACGTTGGTAATGAAATCAATATCAGCTTCAATTGCATATCGCCCTGCAGATATTGCAGACATGCCTCGACCTAATAAAAGCGGTGTATTTGGCATTACTCGCAATACTGGAGTGCCATCCATCACGCGACTTTCGACAAATGAGGTTTTCTTTCCTGCGGCAAAGCTGACTAATAGTGTTGACATAGGAATTTTCGATCCTATGTCATCAAGAACTGTCGCCATATCTTGTGGTTTCACGACAAATAAAATCGCATCGCACTCTGTAGCGATTTTCTCTGGCGATGATGGCGAAACTCCATATTTCTTAGCAATTTCACTGACTCGCTCAGCTCGTTTATCAGCAATACAAATTGAGCTACCAATGTAACCAGCAGAAAGTAACCCTGATATGAGTGCTTCGCCCATAATTCCAACGCCAATAACACCTATGCAATTTCGATCTGCAAATTGGTTATTTCTGCTCATGTGACAAGCCTACCTACTAAGCCTTAGGCTCTGCGCTTATGCCTGAGGTCCATGCACAATTTGCTCGCGAATGGATTGAATTTGTCGACCCAGCAAATCCCAAAGAGATATTTAAATGCGATCTCACCTGGCTTACTTCAAATTGGACGTGCCTATTCGGAAACGGTTGCAAAGGGCTTGATGCAGATAAACCCGACAGCGGATGTTGTTCCGATGGAGCGTATTACTCATCCGATGAAGATGAAGAGCGAGTAGAGAAAGCGGCTGCCAGGCTGACACCAGATATTTGGGAGAACTACTCGGTTGCGCGCAAAGGTAAAACTCTTCGCATCTCCGAACTAGGTCTTGATAAAGATAGAAAGACCAAGAAAGTAAATGGCAACTGCATCTTTATGAATCAAAAAGGATTTAGTGGTGGATATGGCTGCGCACTACACACGCTCGCTCTAAAAGAAGGTGTGCACTTTGTAGAGACGAAGCCCGATGTTTGTTGGCAACTTCCTATTCGTCGCTCTTTCGAAGAAAGAATTGTTGGTGACAATAAAGTTTCTGTGACTGTGATTGGTGAGTACGAAAGACTTGCTTGGGGCGAAGGTGGCGCTGACTTTGATTGGTATTGCACAAGCAACACCGAAGCTCACATTGGTAAAGAGCCTGTATATATTTCAAATAAAAATGAATTAGTCGCACTATTGGGGCCGGCTGGGTATAAGGAACTCGCCCGCCATTGTGATGTGCGCATGGAGGCTCGAAAATTACGGCGTAGAAAATCGCTTCCGCTATTTGTTGTGCATCCCGCTACTGCTGGTGCTCGTAAGTAACGCGCTCGTCAGCACTTCGTCATAGGCTCTGACCATGGCAAAGAGTTCAGCAAAACCTGCGAAGGATCCATTTCGCTGTGGCGAATGCGGCTGGAGTTCATCTAAATGGGTAGGTCGATGCGGTGAATGTCAGGCTTGGGGAACTGTTGAAGAAGTTTCTGCTCCTAAAAAACTTTCACTCATTCCAACTGCGGTTACTCAAGCTGCACAACCGATTGGCGATGTTGCACTCGATTCTGCAAAAGCACGCACCAGTGGTGTGCCAGAACTCGATCGAGTTCTCGGTGGTGGTCTTGTTCCAGGTGCCGCAATTCTTCTTGCCGGTGAACCTGGCGTAGGTAAATCAACGCTCCTATTAACTGTTGCTGCCGAAAGTGCGCGCCGAGGTTTAACCACTCTTTACATAAGCGGTGAAGAATCTGCTTCACAAGTTCGGTTGCGCGCAGAGAGACTTAAAGCAGTCGATGCTTCACTCTGGCTAGCAAGTGAAACAGAATTAGGTTCGGTAATTTCTCATATTGATCAAGTTAAGCCATCGCTTCTTGTAATCGACAGCATTCAAACTATTGGCTCTGCAGCAATTGATTCAGCTCCAGGCGGAGTCACACAAGTTCGTGAAGTAGCAGCTGCGCTAATCCGACTTTGTAAAGAGCGATCAATTACGTTAGTTCTTGTCGGACATGTAACTAAAGATGGTTCGATTGCAGGACCAAGACTTCTCGAACACGTCGTTGATGTTGTCCTTCAATTTGAAGGCGAACGACATTCACGATTACGAATGGTTCGCGCAATTAAAAATAGGTTTGGCGCAAGTGATGAAGTTGGCTGTTTTGATTTACATGATGGCGGAATTGAAGGTTTACCTGATCCCACTGGGTTATTTACCACCCGACATGTGGAACCAGTTCCTGGAAGTTGCGTGACGGTTACGCTTGAAGGGCGTCGACCACTTCTTGCAGAAATTCAGGCGCTTGTTAGCGCTGCGAAAGATGTTGATTACGGAAATGCACGCCGAGTAACGAGTGGACTTGATAGCCCTCGAACTGCGATGACGTTGGCAGTGCTCGAACTTCGTGCAAATATTCGATTAAGTGGACGCGATATTTATACTGCAACTGTCGGCGGGATGAAGATGGCAGAACCGGCGGCAGATCTCGCTGTCGCACTAGCGGTAGCTTCTGCCGCAAAAGGACTCGCCCTCCCTGCCGATCTCGTCGCAATTGGCGAAGTCGGTCTCGCAGGAGAAATTCGAAAAGTAAGTGGGGTTCAACGCAGGCTCCAAGAAGCACATCGATTAGGTTTTAAACGAGCATTAGTTCCTATTGGTTCTGAGGCAAAGATTCCAGGAATGGAAATCATCGAAGTTTCACGCCTTGAGCAAGCAATTACCAAAGTAAAAATTAATAACGGTTAGTAATGCATACCGAATTACACACTTGGTACTGGAAAAATAAACGACCGCTTCCATGGCGAAACTCAACTCCATGGGGAGTTGTCGTGAGTGAGTTTATGTTGCAACAGACTCCAGTTAATCGAGTTCTACCGGTCTGGGAAGTATGGATGAAAAAGTGGCCAACGCCAAAACATTTAGCAAAAGCTAAAAAATCCGATGTCATCAAATATTGGGGACGACTTGGCTACCCTCGTCGTGCGCTCCGACTTCATGAAACATCGAAAATTATTACTACTAAATATCGTGGAAGTATTCCGAAGACTCTTCCTGAATTGCGTGAACTTCCTGGCGTTGGCGAATACACCGCTGCTGCAATCTATTCTTTCGCTTACGGCAAGCGCGCGCTTGTCCTTGATACAAATATTCGACGAGTATTCGCCCGAGCGATCGATGGCAAAGAATATGCGTCACTCACACTTAATAATAAAGAGCGGACAAAACGAGAAAAACTAATACCCCGTGAAGCATCGCTTTGGGCTGCAGCAACGATGGAACTTGGAGCAACAATCTGCACTGCTCGATCTCCACAATGCGAAATCTGTCCAATCGCACAGTCATGTGTCTGGCGATTTAAGGGTTACCCAAAATCACGCGCTCCGAAACGTAAGACTCAAGCCTGGCATGGCACTGATCGCCAATGTCGAGGAACAATTCTTAATTACCTCCGTGAAAAAGATCGAGGTACTCGTTCTCAATTTGAAAAACTTTGGAGCGATAAAAAACAGTTAGAAAAAGCTTTAAAAAGCCTTGAAACTGATGGGTTGATTGAACGACGTGCGAAAAGCTTTACGTTAGCGAGCTAGCTCCGCTGCTCGATTCGCCATTCGAAGTTCGGAAATTGTTACTTTTCTTCCGATTCCTCGACTTAGAGCATCAATTAGTAATTCTCCAGCTTCGCTAATACCGCCACCAAAGACAACAGGGAGATCTCTCTTCCCGGTGATTAATTCAATCTGGTGAACAAGATCCACTAAATATTCAGCCGCTGTTAACACTATATCTGTGGCAGTTTCATCTCCGCTATTTGCTAAGTCGATTACCAATCGAGCAAGAGAGGCAATAGCCGATCTATCTTTTGAATACACAAATGATTTAATGCCATCCCAATCATTTGCACCAATCGTGCGAAGAATTTCGCTCTCAAATTTCTCAAGTGTCAGTTTCAATCAAGCGCAGAGACAACGCGACGGATTGCTTCACGTCCCATCCAATATCCTGCACCTTCATCGCCAAGTAAATAACCCCAACCGCCAGCACGAATTATTTCTCCGGACTGATTAATATGGATAGCAATTGAACCTGTACCCGCATAAAGAAATATTCCCTCACCGATATCAAAGTGAGATCGATATCCAAGAACCATATCGATAACAATTTCGATTTTTGCCTTTGGAAAGTATTTCTTGAATATTGATTTAACCGCTTCTGCACTTTCTGGTCGATTACCGATTCCTGTAATGCCTGCATAGACAGCCCGCACTTCACCATCGCCTGCCTTTGTTGCGATCTCTTGTAATAATTTTTCTAAGCGCGCTTGTGATTCTTCTCGATACACATGGCCATCTATTGCATTTGAGGTGCCTTCGATGAACTTTCCGTCATCACCAAGTAGCGCCCACTTTGCGGCAGAAGCGCCACCATCTATTCCCAGCGTAAAAGACATGGGGCTAGCCTTTCACAGCGCCTGCCGTGAGCCCCTTAATGAACTGTTCCGAGAGGATTAAATAAAGAGTAACTAGCGGTAACGCTGCAATCGTTAAACCAGCAAAAATGATTCCCCATTGTGAGGCATATTCACCGAAGAACGCAGTCAAACCTTGCATGATGGTTTTCTTCTCTGGCGACTGGAGAAATACCAATGGCAAGAAGAAATCATTCCAAATAGGAATTGCAGAGTAGATCGCAACAATTGCAAGTCCTGGTCGCACTAATGGCATCAGAACTCTCATTAATAATTGAAACTCCGATGCACCATCAACTCGAGCGGCATTATCTAAATCAGCGGAAGTGAGCGGAAGAATCCGCTTAATATAAATATTGCAGCAGGTAGCGCACCTGATGAATACACCAAGATTAAACCAAGATGTGAATCTAACAAGTGCATCCATTTCAATTGGATAAAAAGCGGAATGATGGCAAGTTTTGCTGGTACCAACATTCCAGAAAGTACAAATCCGAGGATTAATCCATGGCCCTTAAATTGATAGCGACCAAGGACAAAACCAGCGCCTAGACCTAGAGCGAGAATGACAATCAACGAACCACCTGTAACAATCAATGAATTTTTAAAATAAATAGGAAAATTTCCGCCCGCCCAACATCTTTGTAATTTTGCCAATATGGAGTGCGCGCTAGCTTCATTGGAGTTCGAGCAAAATCATTTGTTTCACGAAGTGATGAATTGATAAGGAAAAGCACTGGCGCAAGCACAATAACGGAATTAAAAATCAGTACCGCTTTAAAAAATGTTCGAGAGGCAAGAATCTTGATCATGCTTCTACCTCTCTCGATCGGAGGTAACGAGAACCAAATGTCGCACCAACTCCTACGATGGTGAAAATTAAAACTCCAAGCGCCGATCCCACTCCAATTTCATTTGCACCGGAATCGACTGAACCAAATGAGAGGCGGTAGAACATCAACGCTAAAGTGTCGATAGCGCCAGCTGGATTTCCATTGGTACCGCCTAAAACATACGGTAAATCGAACCATTCAAAGGCTCCGATAAAGGTCAGGATCGTCACGATTGTCATCGAGGGTGCAAGAAGCGGCAGAAGAATTTTTCTAAATATTTGACCTTCACTTGCGCCATCTATTCGTGCAGCTTCGATGAACTCGGTGTTGATGGAATTAAATCCCGCAAGAAAAATAATCGCCGGGAAACCAACCCAGCGCCAAAGATTGATAAAAACTAAAGTAGGTAGCGCCGTGCTCGTACTACCAAGCCAAGTCTTTGCAAGTCCATCCCAATGAATTGAATGAAGAAGATAATTTACTGGACCATAAAATGGATCCAACATCGCTTGCCACATGTACGCCACAATGACGAGTGAGAATATAACCGGCAAGAAAACGACTGTTCGGAAATATCGGTGCCCGCGTTTCAGTTTGAAGAGCGCATAGCCAACAAGAATTCCTAGTGAAGTTTGGATTACTAGAATGGCAATGAAAACTAATACGTTATGGCGAAGCGCCATATAGAAATAACTCTTGAATGGATCGTTAAATAATCTTTGGAAATTTTCAATTCCAGCAAAGCCAAGTCGTTGAAAGCCTTTCCATCGAAAGAAGGCATAACTTAAAGTGGTGAGAGCGGGAATGCTTGTAAAAATAATAATGACTGCTAGTGCAGGGGTAAGAAGCAATGCGGCATATTTATTCTGCTCGCGCTTAATCCCAACCCGTGCCATAAATCTCCTGTATTTAAAAAGGCGCAGGGATTTCTCCCTGCGCCTTGCTTACTTTTCTTTAGGCTTTGCCAGTAAGTGGCTTGTACCAAGAAGCAACACCGGTCTGAATTGCTTTCGCAAGATCAGTTGGTGTCTGTGCTCCGGTTGCTACTTTCTGGAAGCCAGGTTGCATGATCGATGAGCTTGTAGGTGTTCCATAACGGAAACCAACCAAGGTCAAGAATGGTGTTCCTGATGAAGGAATCGCACGCTGCATCGAAATTACCGCTGGATCAGTCACTTTGATGCCGGAAATTGTTGGAATCCAGCCCAAAGTATCAGCTGCTGCTTGCATGAATGCCTTGCTTGCAAGGAAGTTCATGAATTTAATCGCTTCAGCTTTATGTGTTGTCTTTGCATTGATTGCAAAGCCACCATCAGCCCAGTTTGTGACATAACGAGTGTCACCAGCGCTCTTTGCAGGAGCTGGCATCCAACCTACGTTAAGTGATGGGTTGAGTGAACGGAAATATGAAATTTCATAGTTTCCGCCGATGTAGAACGCAGCTTTTTCGTTAGCGAAGAGACCACGTGCAGTGTTGTAATCCAAGCCTTCATGTCCAGCTGGGAAATATGCAACAAGATCTTTCACTGCTTGAAGTGATGCAATGAAGTTCTTATCTGTGAAAGTCTTATTTCCTGCAACAACTTGCTTGTAGAAGTCATTTCCACCGTACCAAGTTGGTCCGACAGCACCCCAAAGTTGTTCCATACCAGGTGCATAACCTGAACCATTACCAAGAGGCATGATTCCAGCCGCTTTAACTTTCTCAAGAGTTGCAAGGAAAGAAGCCCACGTTGTAGGTAGTGCTTTTACTCCTGCTTTCTTTAATAGATCTGGGTTGTACATAACACCGAGAACTGATGTTGCGTATGGCAGACCAAATTGGGATTTATTTGTGTAACCCTGAGTACCAGCAAGCGTTCCAGCCGGAATCTTTGCTAGCGCAGGTACATCTTTTGTTGTAAGCGCAAGGAAGTTTCCTGCATCAGAAAGGTTCGCCATACCACCGTATGCACGGATCTGCATGACGTCAGGACCTTTACCTGCAGTAAGCGCAGTTGCAAGAATTGCGTTGTATTCAGTTGCGACATATGGCGTGAACTTTACGGAGATGCCAGTTGCAGCTTGGAAATTTGCTGCTTGAGCTTCGTAAAACGCCTTATCTTCTGGTCGCCAGCTCCAGAATGTAAGTTCTGTAGCAGCATGTGCTGGCATCGCCATCAATGCAGGTACTGCAATTGCAGCGCCAGCAAGTAGCGAAGCGACAAGTCCGCGTACGCGGCGTCGATTATTTTTCACTTATTTTCCTCCTCGAGAGCGGGATGGGTTATGTGCCTGAACTCCCTCAAGTTCCTGCACTTTCCGTCCAGAACGGTTTCCCACTGCCGCTCGTGACGTTTCTAAAGCAGCTTTTGTGCTGCTCCAGTTTCTCTGCGCTAATGCAACGCAAAGACAATCAACCACCGTTAATTGAGCGATTCGACTCGCTGTTGCACCGCTGCGGAAGGTGGTCTCTCGCGCAGAGGTATGAAGAACATGATCGGCTAAATTTCCAGCAGAACTTCGAAGAGCATTGGTAATTAAAACTGTAGTGATACCGCGATCTTTAAATGCACGCATCGAATCAACAATGTCGTTAGTTGTTCCTGAGTGTGAGATAGCGACTAATACATCGCCTTTCTTTAAAAGTGCAATAGACGTTAATGCAGAATGTGCGTCGCTCCAGGCAAATGCTTTCTTTCCTTGGCGATTGAGCTTTGCTTGTAAGTCCATTGCTACATAACTTCCAGAAACTATTCCAATGATTCCAATTGTTTCCGCTTTATTCCATGCTTCTACAGTAGAAGTAAATTCTTTGACATCTAATCTTTCAGCCGTTGACTGGATTGCGCGAGCATCTGCATTAGCAATTTTCCGAATTATTTCCATATGAGAGTCACGCGGCGTAATTCCGCCATCAAGTTCAATTCCATTTAATTCCTGCACATCGAGACGACTCAGTTCGCCAACTAACGCCATTCTAAATTCAGGAAAACCTTTATAGCCAACAGTTTTACTAAACCGAACTACAGAAGCCACTGAAGTGTCACTAAAATCAGCTAATTGAGAAATGTTCATCCGTGAAACTTCAGACGGATGAGCAAGAATTACTCGGGCGATAGCTTGCTCGCTTGCGTGAAATGATGGAATTTGATGTGCAATTTCACCGAGGAGATCACGGAAGCGAACAGGCTCCACCGCTACTGGTTCCATCATCACTCTCCCCGTGAAATATCTTTTCAGCAAATAATGATATGGTGAAAATTATTGCCACTACTGACTAATTCGTCAAGGAATGACGCTCAGTTGAGCGCTTCGCGCACTCGATTCTGTGAGGCTCGCAATCTCTCGCGAGCGCTATCTGCATCAATATCTAACAACAACATCAAGATTGCCACTTTCACTTCATGACCGGAGTCACTCAGAGCTTTCTCGGAGAGAGTTCGAGATGCCCCAGTTGCTTTTTCAATAATGCGTATCGCTCGATCTTTTAATTTTCCATTGGTGATTTGAAGATCAACCATGAGATTTCCAAAAGTTTTTCCTAATCGGACCATCGTGATAGTTGAAATCATATTCAGAACTAATTTCTGTGCAGTTCCAGACTTCAATCGTGTTGATCCCGCAAGTAGTTCTGGTCCGGAATCAATTTCAATTGGGCAATCAACGATTTTCGAAATCTCTGAATTGGGATTGCATGTTAAGCCAATTGTTAATGCGCCAATCTCTTTTGCATAAGCGAGAGCACCGAGCACATATGGCGTACGGCCACTCGCGGCAATTCCTACGACGGCATCACGCGATGTGAGATTTTGTGCTTTGAGATCTGATGCACCGGCTTGAGGTTTATCTTCTGCACCTTCAGCTGGTAATCGAAGTGCTGAATCACCACCCGCAATAAGTGCGAGAACTTGATCTTCACTCACCGAAAATGTTGGACCACATTCCGCTGCATCGAGGACGCCTAGGCGACCAGAAGTTCCAGCGCCAATATAAATAAGTCGTCCACCTTGCATCATGCGATCAACAACGCCATCGATTGCTTTTTCAATTGCTGGGAGTTGTAACGCTACTGCTCTTGGAACTTCAGCATCGCTCTCATTCATCGCACTCAATAACTCAGAAACCGACATGACATCGAGCATGTGGAACTTGGCATCGACTTGTTCTGTTCGGAGTGCGCCAAGCGCATGTGTTGAGGTATCAAACTCCATGACAGTAAGGATAAGCCTTACACCGTGAAAATTTGACGCTTTTTACTTAGCTGGAGCTTCCGCGAGATCGCCAGGTGTATCCGGCAAATCAGCGCGTGGTGAGCCAACGAAAGTAAAGCTCTCACTCGCCTCATCAAAATCAATCACAATGATGTGACCTGGTTTGATATCGCCAAAGAGAATCTTCTCGCTTAAAGCATCTTCAATCTCACGTTGAATTGTTCGACGAAGTGGTCGAGCACCAAGAACTGGGTCATACCCACGCTTTGCAAGGACTGCTTTTGCGCCAGCAGTAAGTTCGATTCCCATATCTTTTTCTTTCAAACGATTCTCAAGATTTGCGATCATGAGATCAACGATTTGGATAATCTCATTTTCACTCAACTGGTGGAAGACGATGATGTCATCAATACGATTGAGGAATTCTGGACGGAAGTGAGATTTCAATTCGTCAGAAACTTTCGCTTTCATGCGTTCGTAGTTTCCTAATGCATCCGCTGAATTCATGAAGCCAAGGCTGAGCGACTTGGAGATGTCGCGAGTTCCAAGGTTTGTAGTCATGATGATGACTGTATTCTTGAAATCAACTACTCGACCTTGTGCATCAGTCAATCGACCATCTTCAAGAACTTGAAGTAGTGAGTTGAAGATATCTGGATGTGCTTTTTCAATTTCATCAAAGAGCACAACTGAGAATGGTCTACGTCGAACTTTCTCCGTCAATTGTCCGCCCTCGTCATAACCAACATAACCAGGAGGTGCACCGAAGAGACGAGAAGCTGTGTGCTTCTCAGAGTATTCCGACATATCTAATTGAATAAGTGCATCTTCATCTCCGAAGAGGAAGCTTGCAAGTGTTCGAGAAAGCTCTGTCTTTCCAACACCTGATGGACCAGCGAAAATAAAGGAACCACCCGGACGACGTGGATCTTTCAAACCTGCACGCGTGCGACGGATTGCTTGTGAGAGCGCTTTAATCGCTTGGTCTTGACCAATCACACGGCGATGAAGTTCATCTTCCATGCGAAGTAACCGAGCAGTCTCTGCTTCAGTTAATTTAAATACTGGAATACCTGTTGCTGTTGAGAGAACTTCTGCAATGAGCTCTTCATCCACTTCTGCAACAACATCAAGGTCGCCTGCCTTCCAAGACTTTTCGCGCTCAGCTTTTTCCGCAATGAGATTCTTCTCTTTGTCGCGAAGCGATGCTGCCTTTTCAAAATCTTGGCCATCAATCGCCGATTCTTTTTCACGGCGAACATTGGCAATGCGATCGTCGAATTCACGAAGCTCTGGTGGCGCAGTCATGCGACGAATACGCAGACGTGAACCTGCTTCATCAATTAAATCAATCGCTTTATCTGGCAAGAATCGATCTGAGATGTAACGATCAGCAAGAGTTGCTGCTGCTACTAGCGCATCATCGCTAATTGAAACTTTGTGGTGTGATTCGTAACGATCACGGAGCCCTTTAAGAATTTCAATGGTGTGCGCTACTGAAGGTTCTGCAACCTGAATT
>RFMS01000186.1 GCA_009927575.1 Actinomycetota bacterium | reverse complement strand
ATGAGCCAGCAAGTCGACCATGAAGCTGAATTAGCGATTGTTATTAGCAAGATTTGCAAAGAAGTTCCGCAAGTTCGGCTCGCGATGTAATTTTTGGTTACACCATCGCAAATGATGTGACTGCGCGAGATCTACAGAAAAAAGATGGCCAGTGGACTCGAGCGAAATCATTCGACACTTTCTGTCCGCTTGGTCCGTGGATTGATACCGAGTTTGAACCACGCGATCAAGCAATTACTGCCAGCGTTGATGGCGTAGTTAAACAATCGGCAACGCTTGATCAGATGGTTTTTGATATTCCGACAATTATCGAATTTATAACATCGGTAATGACGCTCTTGCCAGGCGATGTTATTTTGACGGGCACACCTGCTGGCATTGGACCGATGAACCCAGGTGGTAGCGTGACGGTATCAATCGCCGGATTAGGTGAATTGAGCAATCGAGTGGGCGAGAGGCAGTGATGGTCAAAGAAGTTAGAACCCGTTTTGCGCCATCTCCGACAGGCGATCTCCATGTTGGAAATATCCGCACTGCGCTCTTTGATTGGGCATACGCGCGCCACACTGGTGGAAAACTCATCTTTCGAATTGAAGATACCGATCGCGAACGAGTTACCGATGAATATATTGCGGCAGCGATTGAAACGCTGAAATGGTTAGGAATTACTTGGGATGAAGGTCCAGAAGTAGGTGGACCACACGGACCGTATCTCCAATCGCAACGTCTCGATATTTACGCGCATTGGGCAAAGAAATTTTTAGATAATGGCGATGCATATAACTGTTATTGCAGTACCGAAGAGCTAGAAGCTCGACGCGAAGCACAGCGCGCAGCAAATCTTGCACCCGGTTATGACGGTGCATGTCGAGATCTCTCTGCAGATCACATTGCGAACTATGTTGCGCAAGGTCGAAAGCCTGTTTTGCGTATGCGTATGCCAGATGGTGAAACTAAATTCACGGACGTCATTCGTGGGGAAGTTATCTTTGATCATAAATTCGTTCCTGATTTTGTTTTGGCTCGTGCAGATGGTTCACCGCTCTACACTCTCGCTGTTGCCGTTGATGATGTACTCATGAAAATCACCCACGTTCTTCGCGGAGAAGATCTCCTTTCGTCAACGCCTCGACAGATTCGCGTATATCAAGCGATGGGCGTTGCACCAGAAGATTTCCCAGTCTTTGCGCACTTGCCTTTCGTCATGGGCCAGGACAACACCAAACTTTCCAAACGAAATGGTGAAGTATCAGTGGCTTGGTATCGCGAACAGGGCTTCCTCCCAGAAGCGATTTGTAATTATCTTGCGCTCCTTGGCTGGTCACCAGGAGATGATCGCGAAAACATTTCAATGAAGGAGCTGACTGAACTTTTCACAGTGGACCGCGTCAATAGTTCGCCTGCCAGATTTGATATGAAGAAATTAGAAGCGATAAATGGCGACAAGATTCGCGCACTCACCATCGATGATTTCCTCGAGCGAGCCTTCCATTTGTTCTTAAAGCAGGCATCATCTCTGGCACTGACGATGAAAAGGCGGTAATTCGCTCAGTTCTTCCCATTATTCAGGAGCGAATCGCCAAACTTAATGAAGTCCCGCAGATGGTGAAGTTCCTCTTTGGGGAAGGCGTCGTCATTGATAGCGAATCGCTTGCCAAAATTTCTGATGCGCAATCAAAAGATATTCTCGCTAAATCTGTGGAAGTTCTCGAACCACTCACAACATGGACTCATGAGAGCATCGAAGCGGCACTCCGTGCTTTACTCATAGACGGGATGGGGTTAAAACCGCGAATTGCCTTTGGTGCGATCCGAATTGCAGTAACGGGGAGCCATATCTCGCCACCACTCTTTGAATCTATGGAACTTCTCGGCAAATCTCGAGCGATTTCACGGATGAGATCAGCAATCTAATCCGAGATTTAAAGAGAAGAAGAATGTGCATCAGATCGAATTGGAGAAGATAACGATGAAGAAAATAATTGCAGCAGTTGTAGCGCCACTATTATCGCTGGTTGCTTTCGCGCCACATTCAAGTGCGGCTGGAACTACGCGTTACATCACCATCTCTGCAACTGGCTCGGTCAAAGTCACGCCAGACGCGGTTCGTATCAATGCGACTGTCTCAGTTCTCTCAGCAAGTTCAGCTTCTGCAAAATCTGAAGCATCAAAAGTCTCACCGCTGTTAAAGCGCACTTACTTCAAATGGCGTTGCAGCAAAAGATATCAAGAGTCAAAATCTCACTATCTATCCGGAGTACACCTACAACGCAAACACTTCAACATTGAGTGGTTATCGGGCAAGTCAAAGTTACGAAATTACTATCCTCAAAGCCGATAATGCAGGCGCTGTCGTCGATGCCATTGTTAAAGCAGGAGGCGATAGCCTGCAGGTAAATGCGGTGACGCCATTTGTTCTCGATAGCGCTGCAGCGACAATCTCTGCTCGACAGGCTGCGGTAAAAAATGCAAAAGCAAAAGCACTTTCCTACGCATCACTTCTTGGCGTAAAACTTGGAACGGTGAACTATCTCGTTGAAAATAGCGCTCCGACTTATACGCCGCTCTTTGGCGTTGCAAAAGCCGAAGATTCAACGACGATTGATCTGGGTCAACAAGATGTGACAGTTTCAATCACAGTTCAATGGGGCTTGAAGTAACGGTATTCTTAGGTTACTTCCGCAAGGGGGTTGCAGTAGTGGGGTATGGGGTAATTGGCAGCCCATCTGATTCTGGTTCAGATTGTCTAGGTTCGAGTCCTGGTACCCCAGCGAAAGAGTTTTTTTAGAACGTACTAGGGCCCCGTCGTCTAGCGGCCTAGGACTCTGGCTTCTCAAGTCAGCTACGAGGGTTCGAATCCCTTCGGGGCTACACA
>RFMS01000026.1 GCA_009927575.1 Actinomycetota bacterium | reverse complement strand
GCGCGAGTTTTTGGTTTTCCAATATCGTGAAGTAGGGCAGCCAGCCGGATAATTAAATTTGGTCCACCTAGTCGTTCTTCAAGCGCTATGGCTTGCTCCACAACGGTAAGAGTGTGCTCGTAGACATCCTTATGGTGATGGTGTTCGTCAACTTCGAGCCGCAATTTAGGGATTTCTGGAATAAGAATCTCAGCTAGCCCAGTTTCGACAAGAAGCGTTATTCCGATGCGTGGGTTATCGGACATGATGAGTTTGGTGAGCTCTTCGCGAACTCGTTCCGCGGAGATAATTTTGATTCGCTCTGCCATTTCTTTCATTGCAGAAATAACTTCGAGATCAACAGTGAAGTGAAGTTGGCTTGCAAAACGTGCAGCGCGGAGCATTCGCAGTGGATCGTCGTTAAAAAGTTCAGTTGCTGCGCGCGGAGTTTTGAGGATTTGTTTTGCTAAATCAATTACACCGTTATGTGGATCAATAAATTCTGGCGAATCGGTGGTTAATTCAAGTGCCATCGAGTTCACGGTGAAATCTCGTCTTCCTAAATCACCTTCGATGGAGTCGCCGAAATTTACTTCTGGTTTGCGGCTGTTGGGATCGTACGTTTCACTGCGATACGTTGTTACTTCGACAGTGATATCGCCTTTCTTACCTGCGATTGTGCCGAATTGAATTCCTGGTTCCCACACAGAATCTGCCCACGAATTAAGAATTTTTTTCGTATCGTGTGGTCGCGCATCAGTTGTGAAATCTAAATCGTTAGAGAGCTTTCCCAGAATTGCATCTCGAACTGGGCCGCCGACGAGCGCAAGACGAAATCCATTCTTTTTAAATGCATCAGCGAGTGAGCGCGCTTGAGGTGCGTGTGATTGCAGTGTTGCAATCGCAATTTCTTGCGCGGCTTGCGCTGGCGTACTCATAACGCCCAAGGTTAGACGAGTACCCTTCCGACATGACCCCGGCACCTAGTGCGGGCGGCGAAGATGCGCGTAAGAAGCGACGGCGGAAACGTCCCCCACGTAAGAAAAATTCACATGGCACATCGCAACCCGGAAAAAATGCTGGGAAAAATAGCGGCAAACGGCCATATGCAAAACGTGTAGATGAAACAAGCGCTGGTGGATTAGTTATTGATGCGACTGGCACAAAAGGTTTATTGATTGGTCGTCGCGATATTAAAGATCAAAGTAAAGAACGGCTTCTCTGGTCGTTACCAAAAGGACATATTGAAGAAGGTGAAACACCGGAAGAAGCAGCAATGCGAGAAGTTGCTGAAGAGACCGGCATTCAAAGTGAAATAGCTCGATCGCTT
>RFMS01000126.1 GCA_009927575.1 Actinomycetota bacterium | reverse complement strand
CTACTTCCGGGTGGCGGAGTTTCATTTCATCATCATGAAGTTGTTGGTGCACGAATGGCAAGAGAACGAATGCGAAAACTGCGATTCGATAATGAAACCGTCGAAGCTGTGGAACACTGGTGTTTCTCCATCTTCGTTTTCACGGATATGGCGACGGTGAATGGACTGATTCAGCAGTGCGTCGATATGTGCGAGATTCTGGTGAACTCCTCACCCATCTCCACGTTCTTACGCGCGCTGATTGCACCACACGAAATAAACGCAAAGCGAATCGCTTGCACGCACCTACGATCAATTAGAAGCTCGCATCGCTCAACTTATGGAGGAAGAAGAGCTCAATAAAATTCGGCCAGATATTGATGGAAACGAGATCATGAAAATTCTCAACATTAAAGCTGGGCCTGCAGTGGGTAAGGCATATAACCATTTACTCGAACTTCGAATGGAACATGGTCCACTTGGTGAAGAGCGAGCAACAGAAGAGTTACTTAAATGGTGGGATGCCTATCAGCGTGAAAATTCTTAACACGCAATACACCAACCGAAACTACAAAATACGCACCGGCAACAATTAACGGCGTTGTTGCACCCAACCCACTTGTTGGAAGAATTATTGCTGCTACCAACGCACCGCTAACTATTGCAACATTCATAATGACGTCATACACAGCAAAAACTCTCCCACGAAATTGATCAGGAACTTTTGATTGCACTAACGCATCATTTGTTACTTTGACACATTGACCACATAGACCTACAAAGAACGCTGTCGCAAGTAAAACTATCTCCGTCTGCGAAATTGCCAGGAAAATTGGAAGTAGTCCGCTACAAAATAACATCGCACGAATCCATGCGTGGCGCCCAAATTGCGAAACTCCGAACGGTGCAATCACTGCACCAATGCCAATCCCAACACCGGCCACACTAATTGCAAGCGCTAAACCAGCCAGACCTGCTTCCGGATCGTTTGGTGCATTAAAAGTATTTCTCTCTAAAAGCAGCGCCATTAGCGTTAAAGCATTAAGTCCGAATCGGTGCGTA
>RFMS01000185.1 GCA_009927575.1 Actinomycetota bacterium | reverse complement strand
AAATACACTGGCGAAACACGCGCACCACTTATTTTGCAAAATGGCCATCGCTGGTTCTTCTTTGCTGGATTAATTTTTAACACCATTCTTACTATCGATGCAGTTCTCGCTTTTAGAAATCCAGAGAAAGAATGGGGACACATGAGCGTCGGCACATTAGTGTTGTTGCTCAATGCAACGTTGCTCTGGCTCTACTCGCTTTCATGTCACACCTGTCGACACACCATCGGTGGACGACTACGTAACTTCTCGAAGCATCCAGTGCGATACAAGTTCTGGACTTGGGTATCGGTGCTCAATCACAAGCACCCAGTATTTGCGTGGATCTCTCTCTTCGGAGTAGCGCTCGCAGATCTTTATGTCCGCCTCGTTGCCAATGGCACGATTACCAACGTCTATTTCTTCTAGGGGATCGTGATGACTACTTCAACAAGCGGAAGCGCTGTGGAACGTTATAAGTACGACGTCGTTGTTATCGGTGCAGGAGGCGCAGGTTTACGTGCAGCAGTAGAAGCGCGAGAAGCTGGCCTTCGCGTAGCGATTATTTGTAAATCACTCTTCGGTAAAGCACACACTGTTATGGCAGAAGGTGGCGTTGCTGCATCAATGGGTAACGTCAATGAAAACGATGGTTGGAAAGTGCATTTCCGAGACACCATGCGTGGTGGAAAATTCCTCAACAACTGGCGCATGGCTGAGCTCCATGCAAAAGAATCACCAGATCGAGTGTGGGAACTTGAAACATGGGGCGCACTCTTTGATCGCACCAAGGACGGTCGTATTAGCCAACGAAACTTCGGTGGCCATGAATATCCACGACTTGCTCACGTTGGTGATCGCACCGGCCTTGAACTTATTCGCACCATGCAACAAAGAATTGTTGCGCTACAACAGAAAGATAAGAAGCAATACGGCGATGCTGAAAAATACATCAAAGTATTTGCTGAACTCACCATTACAGAAATTTTGAAAGATGGCGGAAAAGTTTCTGGCGCTTTTGGTTATTGGCGCGAAACTGGTGGAGAAGTTGCATTTGAAGCGCCAGCAGTTGTTCTGGCAACTGGCGGAATCGGAAAATCTTTCAAGATTACTTCCAACTCATGGGAAGGCACTGGCGATGGCCATGCGCTTGCCTTGAAAGCTGGTGGAAGTTTGATTGATATGGAGTTCGTGCAATTCCATCCAACTGGCATGGTCTGGCCACCATCTGTACGTGGTCTCCTTGTTACCGAATCAGTTCGTGGTGATGGCGGCGTACTTACCAACTCTGAAGGTAAGCGCTTCATGTTCAATTACATTCCAGAAGTATTTAAAGATAAGTATGCAGATAACGAAGCAGAAGCAGATCGTTGGTATACCGATCAACAAAATAATCGTCGCCCACCTGAACTTCTCCCACGAGATGAAGTGGCGCGCGCAATTAACTCAGAAATCAAAGCAGGCCGCGGTTCTGAGCATGGCGGTGTCTATCTCGATGTTTCAAAACGTCTACCAGCTGATGTCATTCGCAAGAAGTTGCCTTCAATGTGGCATCAATTTAAAGAACTTGCTGACGTTGATATCACTCAGACTGCGATGGAAGTTGGTCCAACTTGTCACTATGTAATGGGTGGCGTTCACGTTGATCCAGATACTGCAGCAGCAGTAGGAGTTCCTGGACTCTTTGCAGCTGGTGAAGTTGCTGGCGGAATGCATGGATCCAATCGCCTTGGTGGAAACTCGCTCTCCGATCTCTTGGTCTTTGGTCGTCGTGCTGGTGCAGGCGCTGCCGAATATGTAAAAGCGATGAAGAAGCGTCCAACTGTTTCTGACAAAGCAATCAAGAGCGCGCAAGATTCTCTCGATGCGCCATTTAATCGTAAGAGCGCGAAGAAATCAGATAGCGAAAATCCATACACCATTCATCATGAACTTCAGGAGTTAACTCAATCATTAGTAGGCATCATTCGAACTGAGAAAGAATTGAAGGATGCGCTAAAGAAAATTGATTCACTCCGCGCTCGCGCTGCAAAAGCAAAAGCAGAAGGTGGACGTGCATTCAATCCTGGATTCCATCTCACATTCGATCTCGACAACATGTTGTTGGTATCCGAATGCATTGCTCTCTCTGCTCTAAACTCGTCAGGAGTCACGCGGTGGACACACACGCGATGATTTCCCTGGCATGAGTTCGAAGTGGCGACAGGTAAACCATGCAACACAATGGAATGGCAAGAAGATTGTTTTGAAGACTCTCAAAGCAAAACCTCTTCCAAAGGAACTTCACTCACTCTTTGAAGCAGATGAGTTGAAGAAGTACTTCACAGATACTGAAATGAAGTCCATGGGTGGAAAGCCAACAAAAGCAGCAGCGACAAAGAAGGGCGGTAAAAAGTAATGGCCCGCAAAGTAAAGATGCGCATCTGGCGTGGAGATTCCAAATCAGGTGGGTTTAAAGAAGTCACTGTCCCTGCCAACGAAGGCGAAGTTGTACTCGATGTCATCCACCGCGTACAAGCAACTGAGATGTCAGACCTTGCAGTTCGATGGAATTGCAAAGCAGGCAAATGCGGTTCTTGTTCTATGGAAATCAATGGCAAGCCACGTCTTGCATGTATGACACGTATGAATTCCTTCGAAGAAGGCGAAACAATTACCGTAACTCCACTCCGTGCATTTCCAGTTATCAGAGATCTCGTCACCGATGTCTCTTTTAATTACAAGAAAGCGATGGAAGTAGATGCTTACGAGCATCCAGAAGAATTAAAACCTGGTCAAGCTCGCATGCAACAAGTAGATGTTGAGCGAAGCCAAGAGTTCCGCAAATGTATCGAGTGCTTCCTCTGTCAGGATACATGTCACGTTATCCGCGATCACGAAGAGAATAAGAAGTCATTTGCCGGACCACGATTCTTTATCCGAATGGCTGAGCTTGATATGCATCCGCTTGATAAGTTGCGTAACCGCAAACGAAAAGCGCAAGAAGAGCATGGCCTTGGTATGTGCAACATTACGAAGTGCTGCACCGAAGTCTGCCCAGAACATATTCGCATCACCGACAACGCAATCATTCCTATGAAAGAGCGTGTAGTTGATGAGAAATAT
This sequence comes from Actinomycetota bacterium, assembly GCA_009927575.1. Classification (GTDB taxonomy): domain Bacteria; phylum Actinomycetota; class Actinomycetes; order Nanopelagicales; family Nanopelagicaceae; genus UBA7398. Next base: position 15,572 of record RFMS01000185.1, on the reverse strand, counting down.
GACCCAATTCGTTGGTTAGGTTCAAAGATTCGCAAACGCGAAGGCCTCTAATGAAAATCTTGGCGCGTTGGGCTGGTCTCACACTCGCTGTTTGGGTAGCAACATCAATAATTTCTGGCGTTCATATCAAAGATGGCGCGTGGAATTATTTCTGGATTGCTGCAATTTTTGGCCTTATTAATACGTTTTTAGGAAGCCTCGTCAAACTTCTTACACTTCCCGCCGTCATACTTTCATTTGGCTTCTTCTTGATCGTTGTTAATGCTGCGATGTTGCAACTCACTGATCGATGGAGCGATGTTTTAACTATCGATAATTTCAAATCAGCGCTTCTCGCAGCAATCATCATCAGCATTGTGTCGAGCTTCTCTAAGAACTTGTTAAAGAAGAAGTAACAATTCTCGGCGATCTTTTAGCCATCTCACTTGGCGGAGTTATTGGATCACTCGCCAGGTGGCAGATTGTTGAGTTTTCATCAAGTCTTATCGGAACACTTATTGTCAATATTCTCGGCTCCGCAATCGCTGCACTCTTTGCTTATCGAATCGCGACAGCACCCCGACAACGACTTTTCTGGATTACCGGAATTGCAGGAGGTTTTACTACTTTCTCATCGCTTGCGGTTCTCACCACTGAGCGAAGTGCAATCTACGGCGGCCTCTATGTTATTGCCACATTGTTGCCGAGCCTTTTCGTTGTTTCTCTTATCAGAACGCGGTTAAGCAAATGAGGACTTTATATTTCATCATCGGCTCCGGCATTGGCGCACCGATGAGATATCTCATTGATCGTTATTATCGACAGAAATATTCTTTTCCAACCGGAATTCTGCTTGTCAATGTTCTCGGTTCATTTATATTGGCGCTGATTGTGAGTCAAGAAACTAGCGAAGCAGCTTTTCTTGGTATGGGATTCTGTGGCGCATTTACGACGTGGTCGGCTCTAGCTCTTGATCTTGATTCAGAGCTAGCTTCAGGAAAACAAAAGATGTTCTATAAGAATTTAATATTTAATCTGCTTTTTGGCTTTGTCGCTGCCATTGTTGGAGCAAAAGTTCTGTAAAACTCTGACGGTGAGTGCGAATAACCAGATGCCCTGCGATTTCTGCGGTAAACCTTATGATCCAGTGGCAACGCGTTGGTTATGTCCAAATTGCCACATGAAAACTAATTGCTGTGATGGCGCTCCATGTCCCATCACAATTGACGCAGCGCCTGCTACAAACTAGCGTTCGGAAATGATGAGTCGTCGTAAAAGTTCAATCTTCTTACTCGCGTCTTTAGTTTTTATTTTTGGGCAAGGCGCAATTAACGCGGCGACGACAGCAAAGGCCGGTGGTACATGCACCAAAGCCGGCGCTACCTCAATAGTTTCAGGAAAAATATTCACCTGCGTGAAATCAGGAAAGAAACTTGTTTGGGATAAGGGCGTTGTCATTCCAAAAGCAAATCCAACTCCTCAACCAACGACAAGTACACAAACACCAGTGGCACCAACGCCATCAACCCCAACTCAAAATTCACCAACCACTAGTTCAGTTATTGATTTAGGTGGAAGTTGCGCTAAAGAAGGCGATATTCAAACACTCTCACTTAATCCAGGACAGGTTATTTGCCAAAGTGGTAAGTGGTCGCCGTATAACAGTTCCCAGAGTCCTTCAAGCCCGGTTCAAAATGGTAATTCCAGCTCCGGACCAATTGTTGCCACAGAATGGACTTATCTCTATGCACTAACAAGCGGCAATGGATTAGGTAACGTTTCAGATGCATCACTTGTGCAAGAACCAAGTGGAAAAATCCGTATGTATTTTAAGAATGGAAATTCACCCGAAGCAAAAATTTCTGGAATGGATAATTACATTCACTCTGCTGTTTCGACGGATAATGGTTTGACATGGACCGTTGAATCTGGAGTTCGAATGACGGTTACTTCTCCTGTAGAAGTTCTTCCGAAAGCAGGTGGTGGTTATCAAGCATGGGGTTGGAAGCACACTCCAAGTGGTGACTCCATGTATTACGCGGAATCATCAGATGGTTTAACTTTTACGGAAATTTCAATTCCAGGTCTAGATGCGACGACATGTAAGACATCTTCAGGACAATCAATTGCACCACTCGGCGATCCTGCAATCGTGAAGCTGGCCGACGGAACTTGGCTACTTCATGCTCAAGGATTTGGTGTAGGCGATGCACCACCTACATTTGCACGCTGGGCATGCGTTGCAACATCACCTGATGGAAAGACATGGACTGCAATCCAATCGCGCTCATATGGTGGTTCACCTGATGTTGAAACCAATCCAAATATTTATGTAAATAAAGATGGAAAAGTTGAATGGCTCTGGCCTTCGCCAACCGGAATTGTCGCCAAGATCGGCGATGGCAGCACTTTCGGAAGTTCGACGACATATATCAAAGGTGGCGATCCCGAAAGATTAGATCTTGCAAATGGAACCGAATTGCTTGCAATAGGCGGATTCGATAGCCGTATGGGTGGCGTAATTATTATTGCGAAGAGAGTAAAAACAAGTTATTCCATCACGCGTTTAAGCAGTCCACCAACAGGCACTAGTGCAAGTCCAAATTCAACGTTGTTGTGGAGCATCTCCGGTGCCACTGAAAGCCAAGTCACCGTATGGAACTTCTGTCTCAATAAGAATGTCAAAGATATTTCTGGAGCAACAGTGACATTTGAGACAACTTCTGGAACTTTGAAAGTAACAGCACGCGATCCAGCAAATGCTCACTCATGCACATACGTTCTGGTTGGAAGTGAAAAAGTAATCGGTTAGCGAAGTAAATTCGCCATCCACACTTCAATCTCATCAGGATGTCGTGGCAGAGAATCGCTAAGAATTTTGTAGCCACTCTCAGTCACTAGTAGATCATCTTCAATACGAATTCCAATTCCTCTGAATTCTGGAGCGAAGAGTTCATCGTCAGGTTGTATATAGAAACCTGGTTCAACAGTGAGAACCATCCCTGGTTCGAGAATTGTTTCTTGAACTTGTTCGCGGCGAGCTTGGCCACAATCATGTACATCCATACCAAGTTGATGGCTTGTGCCATGAAACATCCAACGTCGATGAAGTCCATTCTCTGGTTTTAACGCATCTTCAACAGAGATGGGAAGCACTCCAAGTTCAGCAGCGCCTTTAGCAATCTCGACCATTGCAGCAGCGTGAATATCTTTGAATTTTGCACCTGGTTTCACGGCAGCAAATCCAGCTGTTTGTGCTCGCATGACGATCATGTACAACTTACGTTGGGCGTCGGTGAATTTTCCGTTCACAGGAAGAGTACGTGTGACATCTGCTGTGAAATGCGATTCCATCTCAACACCAGCATCGATGAGAATCAAATCTCCAGCCTTTACCGCACCATCATTGCGAATCCAATGCAGCACGCATGCGTGAGAGCCTGAAGCAACGATGCTGTCATACCCAATGTCATTACCCTCTAATCGAGCTCTTCCAAAGAAAGCGCCTTCAATTATTCGTTCACCTTTTGGATGAGCTTTTGCAGCTGGAAATACTCGAACTATGTCCGCAAATCCACGAGCAGTGGCATCGCATGCTTTCTGCATCTCATTAATTTCATAAGAGTCTTTAACTACACGAGAAATCGAAAGAAAACGGTGAAACTCTTCATCGCCTTCATTAGCAGAAACCAGTGCATCGATAACCGGATCTGCTTTACGCACTGTCAAAGTCTCGCTAGTCGTTTTAAGAAACTCAGGGAGCGATTCAATCATCGCCACCTTAATTCCATAACGTGTTTCAGTTTCTTCTAATGTCATTCGTCGACCAATCCAGAATTCACCGTACTGGCGATTGGTATAAAACTCATTGTTATCGCGCGGTGAACGTGGATGAATGAATAACAAAGACTCATGACCAGAACCTTTTGGTTCCATCACTAAAACCGAATCAGGAACTGTATCGCTCGCATCAATTCCGGTTAGCCACGCAAATGCGGTGTGGGCTCGGAATCGATAATCCGTGTCGTTGCTACGCGCTTTTAAAGTACCGGCAGGGATAACAAGTCGCTTTCCAAGAAATTGTTGTGAAATCTTTGCACGTCGTGCTTTTGTAAATGGCACTGAAGGATGTTCAACAATGTTATCGAGTGGAGATGGCGCCCAACCAACTTTCATAAATTCAGCCATCGCATCTGGTGCAGGAATATCGTGGCTTTGCGTTCCCGGAACTTTTTTAGATTCAGTAGATTTCGCTGAGTTCGTATCGAAGGTTGATCCACTCATGAGCAGAGCGTAATTGATAGAGGAAATTGGCTGTATTTCTTGCTAAAGGTAGGCTTCGCGCTACTGGAGACGTCGCATAGCCCGGTCTAGTGCGCCTCACTGCTAATGAGGTTGACCCCTAAAGGGTCTCGGAGGTTCAAATCCTCTCGTCTCCGCAGGTTAAAGAAATGATTCCTTTTTTAATCTTGCAGGTTTAGAATTTAAAAGATGCGTCGAGTCAATATTCTCAGTTTTGTTCTAGTTACTTCCTTATCAATTAGTCAATTTGCGTTTGCGGCTACTCCAAAAGCTGGAGCAACCTGTACCAAGCTTAATCAAAGTAATGTCTACGCCGGAGTAACGCTTACTTGCCTGAAGAAGAATGGTAAATTGATTTGGACGGTAACTAAAAATTCTCCAATAACACAACCATCTCCTAAATCTTCTACTCCTACGAGTTCTAGTTCTCAGACGTCAACAAACAACAATCAAGGTCAAAATCCGAGTAGTAACTCGAATAATAACAATCCTACTTATTCTGCTGATCAAATGTGTACTACACCTGAATCAAAGAAGACGGTCGATGGGAAGATATACATTTGTACAAATGTAAAAGGTAATCTGATTTGGGTCGAAGCCACTTCTAACAATACAAGTCAGAATTCCAATAATTCTCAGAGTTCAACTCCAGAATGGATGACGGGCAATTGGGATGTATTTACAGACAAATCATTAAGCCCTGCCTGTACCAGTGCAAATCCTCTAACAAATTCGATTGTTGATCTGTCTAATATCAAATCAATAACTCCACTTGGATTCGTTCAACAAGATGCCCACAACACTCCGGTACCACATTTGTACTTCAATGCGTTATCCGCAACTGGCTTAAAAGACTCTAACGGATTGTCTTACAACACGATTAGATTTCCGGTTTATGCACCAGCGGATATGCATATCTCAGGGGTCATCACTACCATCACCAGCCCTTACACGGAATATTCGGTAGGAGCACATATTTGTGGCACATGGTGGATAGCATTCAATCATCTTGATGATGTGTTACCTGAATTAAAAGCTATTGCCAATCAAAATAATAAAAATCAACTTTTTGATGTGATCATCAAGGCTGGAACGCAAATCGGAGTCGCTTCAGGTCGTGCACATGGTTTCGATTTCCGAGCAATGGACGCTTCACAGCCAATTGCTAATCGAGCAAACCCTCATGCTTTTAGTGCGGGTTGGGCGACAGCGGTGTGTGGCCTAGATTGGTTTCCGTCTGCAATTTCAAGTGCTTATTATGCGAAATTAGCGACGTCATATTCATCAAACCAATGTGGGACACCAGGAAAAGATATTTCTGGTACTGCAAGCGGTGCTTGGTTGAACGAATCGAACCCAAACAATGCTTTTGCAAATGGCGAAAAAGATACTTTTTCATTCGTTCAACATAATTCCGATCCGACTTTGGCATATTTTTCTATCGGGACCTTGGCAAACTTTGGTGGATTACGAGACATCACATTTACTTATAAATGGAGTAACTCGGGACTTTTAAATCCATTACCTACGAATGTCTTAAATGGCAATATTGCCTGCATCGATAATTTAGTTCCCCAGGGGCCTAATAATGGTGAAAGTTATCCTCGCGTCTACATTCAATATATAGCAGCGAGCGCTGGGCAATTAGAGAAAGTTATTGTTGGAATTGGAACAATTGGACAGTGTGGCTCTGGACCTTTCACTATGCCATCTACTACCAAGACGTTTGCTAGGTACAACATTCCATCATCTAATTATCGTAAGTAGTAAAAAAATCTCTAATTAGTCAGATAGTCGTGCAAAATGATGCCTGGCACGAGAGTGAAATCAGCTTTCCATAGAAAAGATTCGACAGTTTCTAATACTGGCAATAGATGAAATGGCGCATCTTTATCTTCATAAATAGTTAAGGACGATGGTCCTCGCTTGCAATCCTTAATTTTTACATCAGCGAGAGTTCGAGAAGTAATCTGATTGATTCCATGAGTGCCATCAATATTTCGAATTACTTTGTGATTGATGTTATTCCTAAAAGGAAAATAGAGTTCAAGCTCGCTAACTTGTGCCGGTTGTAATTGGTTATTCATAGTGACATGCGATATCAATTTGGTGCCGCGATAGACCGATGCTTCAATGTGAATATCGGAAATTGAAATCTTCGTATTCCCTAATTTCTTTGGCTGCCCATGGATTTCTCGTCCCTGAGTAAGGCCAATTTCAGAGCTGATTAATAAGTTTGTGCTGAAGCCACCTCGATGTTCAGATCCATCTTGTTGAACTTTCACGCCGACCATGACGTTTGTTTCTTCTACTTCTCCCATGCCTTCAACACTAGGCATGTAGTAGTTATGAATCATCACTAAGTCACCAGTGCTTTGAACTGGAAAATCTATGTGCCTTTCAATTGCATTTGGATCAGTTCGATAAACAGTTGTCAGAATAGTGACGTCACGATATTTGATCGGAAACGCCGGATACATCGGAGCTAATTTAGGCGTGGACCAGATTCCATCAATTGAACTATTTACCATCAAATAATCGTATATCTAACTCTCACAAGGAAAGAATCAGACTTTTCGTGATCAATTTGAATGTGTAGGGACTAAACTTACGCCTGAGATTGTCATTTCATCTATGGTGAACGGAGACTTACTTATGAAGGCCCTAATTTTTGGCGGCACGCGATTCATGGGTAGGTATGTAAGTCGTGAATTTCTTGATGCAGGTTATGAAGTAACAATTGCAAATAGAGGAACAAATCAGCCAATTGATGGCGTGAAAGCAATTTCTCTTGATCGTTCAGTGGCTGGAGCGGTTGAATCGCTTAAAGGTCAGAAATTTGATGTAGTACTTGATTTTTCAGCGTATCCATCTGCTTGGGTCAAAGAAGCCGGCGAAGTTCTCAAAGGAAATATTGAAAAATATATTTTATTTCAAGCGGCGCCGTATACAAGAAAAGCAACAAGTACCCGATGCAGGAACACTTTGAGGTAGCACCTCATGAATTGTTCTTCACATATTCGGATGAAAAAATAAAAGGTGAGAATTTTCTTCTAGATTTCAGCAAAAAAGGTTATTTCGAGACAGTTTCTTGTCGACTCCCATACGTTATGGGAATTGATAATTATGAAGACCGTGAATCATTCGTACTCAGCAGAATAATTAATAATCGCCCAGTAATAGTTCCTAACAATGGACAAGCAGTTCAGTCATTTATTTACGCAGGAGATGTGGCAAAGGCGCTATTGGCACTTAAGAACGCAGGCTCTGTCGTTAACGGTCACGCATTTAACGTTGCGATGCCTGAAGGAGTTACCAACTTAGGCTTTGTGAATATTTGTGCCGAGGTGGTTGGCAAAGCAGCAGATGTTCATTACATCAACCCAGGAATCCCAGAATTGCAACGCGAGAGTTTCAATCTCAAAGACATGCTCTTCCCTTATCCGGATTACACAGGCTTTCTTGATTCGAGAAAACTGCAAAGCTTTACCGGGTTTGTGCCTCGATATAACTTAAAAGACTGCATTGCAGAGTTTTATGCGGATATGGTCAAAAAAGGAAATACGCAGCCAAGAAATTATGAACTCGAAAATTTAGCTCTTGCATATTTGAAAATCTGAGTAATTTTGTGGAGAAGATCTCAAAGCTTGAAGCTATAGAAGTAAGAGTTCCGCTTCCTGAGCCGGTTTTAGTAGGCACAACTGTTTCAAAGTTCGCACATACACAGTTGTAAAAATTACGACAGAAAATGGAATTGTCGGAGTCGGATATAGCTATAGCCGTGGTCTGCCAATAAAAGAGATCGTTTTAAATATGCTCGCTCCACTGGTTATCGGAAGTGATATCGAAAATTCAGAGCAACTACGTTTACAGATATTAGCCACGTACTGGCATTCAGCAGAACACGGAACTTTCACCGCAGCTGTAAGCGCTGTCGATATTGCAATCTGGGATGCGTTAGGTAAATTAAAGAATAAGTCAGTTGCCCAATTGCTAGGCAAAAAAAGAAATTCTTTACCAGTCTCGTATGTCATTGGATATAAGTACGGAAATGATGAATCAGGCTTGATACGAGATGTGGAACAAGCGCTAAGTCGCGGTATTCGAAACTTCAAGATGGTTGTTGGTGCGGGTACGGCAGAACGTGATGCACAGCGAATGAAGGCAGTCCGGCAATTAGTAGGACCCAAAGGAAGAATTGGTGTAGATGCATTTCGTTCATTAAAAGGTATTGATGATGCGACAGAACGAGTTGTTGCGCTGCAACCGTACGATTTAGATTTTATGGAAGACCCATTTTTAGAGTCACAAGGATTACTAGCAATTGAATTGCGTGAACGAACCGGAGTAAGAATCGCTTTTGGTGAGTCCCAATTTGGCCATCGAGGTATCGCAAACCTTGTCGTCAATAACTATGTAGATCTGGTTCGAGTTGATGCGTTAATTGTGGGTGGAATTCAAGAGTTTCTTCTTTCTGCGAAAGTTGCCGATGAAAAGAATTTGCAGGTGTCGACACATATTCATAGCGAAATACATGCGCCGCTAGCGGCAGCAATAGAAAATCTCTACGAAGGTGGACTCGAATATATGGATCCAATTCTTGACGTGGATCTCGTACATTTATTGATGCACAATCCCATTCAAATTATCGATGGGGAGTTCCAGATTTCAGATGAACCTGGATTCGGCGTGAATTGGGATTGGAACGCAATTAAGAAATTTTCAGAGAATTAACACCGCCACTGATTGTTTGGCACTCAACTTCACCCATTCGATAAGGGATTGATTCAAAAGATTTCGTTTGCCAAATCACTAGATCAGCTTCTGCTCCGACATTCAAGTGCCCAATATCAGTTCGTTGAAGAGCGAGCGCCCCGCCTTTGGTTGCAGCGTAAAAGGCTTGAGTCGGCGTCATTTGCATTTCGCGGACCGCAAGTGAAATCACTACGGGCATTGATGTCATAAAAGATGAACCAGGGTTGCAATCTGTTGCAAGTGCTACGTCGACTCCTGCGTCAAAGAAGCGTTTGGCATTTGGGTATTCAGATCGTGTGAAAAATTCCGCGCCAGGTAGAAGTGTTGCAACAACTCCTGCGTCCGCTAGCGCCGAAAGTGCTGAATCGGAAATGTGGGTGCAATGGTCGACTGATGCCACTTTAAGTTCGGCCGCTAATTCCGCACCGCCAGTATTACCGAGCTGATTTCCGTGTAATCGAGGTTTTAAACCTTCTGCGATGCCTGCTTTGAGAATTTCTCGCGCTTCATCAACGCTGAATGCTCCAGTGTCACAGAAAACATCAATCCATTTCGCGTATGGCTTTACCGCCTGCAACATTGTTGTCTTTACTTCGTCGATGTAGCTATCTCGAGAATTGATCTTCTCACTTGGAACTATATGTGCACCAAGGAAGGTTGTTTCATGTGTAAATTCACGTGCGACCTTTAAGATTTTCAATTCAGTTTCAGTATTGAGTCCGTAACCACTTTTCACTTCAAGAGTTGTAGTTCCAGTACTTCGTGCACGGGAAACGAGACGACGTGTTGTTTCTCGAAGCTCGTCTTCAGATGCTGCACGAGTTGCAGAGACTGTGGTGTTGATTCCACCTGAGGAATATTTGGAGCCAGTCATGCGGGCGACGTAATCTTGAGTTCGGTCGCCAGCAAAAACTAAATGAGTATGTGAATCGACAAATCCTGGTGTGACAACTCCACCTTCTGCATTGATAGAACTATCGGCAGCAGGTGCAGAGCTATTTGGTCCAATCCATTGAACTTTTCCATTTTCAAAAACGAGAGCAGCGTTTTCAATAATTCCAAGCGAACTGTCGGAGTTAGTTATTAATTGACCAATATTACGAACGACAGTTGCCGTCATTACTGTTCTTTCATTGGAATACGAACGCCACGATCATGTGCGACAGAATCGGCTAATTCATAGCCGGCATCAACGTGGCGAATAACTCCCATACCTGGGTCATTTGTAAGAACTCGTTTTAGTTTTTCGCTCGCGAGTTTCGTGCCATCAGCGACAGAGACTTGACCTGCGTGAATAGATCGACCAATTCCCACGCCACCGCCATGATGGATAGAGACCCATGAAGCGCCAGACGCTGTATTTACAAGTGCATTGAGTAACGGCCAATCTGCGATTGCATCAGAGCCATCGAGCATTGCTTCCGTTTCACGATACGGCGAAGCAACCGATCCGCAATCTAGGTGATCTCGACCAATAACAATTGGTGCGGAAACTCACCATTTGCAACCATTTCATTAAATCGCTCGCCCGCTAAATGACGTTCACCATAACCGAGCCAACAAATTCGCGCAGGCAAACCTTGGAAGGCTACTTTCTCACTCGCTTTGCTAATCCATCTCTTGAGTGGTTCATTGTCAGGAAATAGTTCAAGAACTGCTTTATCTGTCGCTGCGATATCTTTTGGATCACCACTGAGTGCAACCCAACGAAATGGTCCCTTTCCTTCACAAAAGAGTGGCCGGATATATGCGGGAACGAAACCAGGAAAATCAAAAGCGCGGGAATATCCAGCAAGCATCGCTTCACCACGAATTGAATTTCCGTAATCAAAAACCGTTGCGCCACCATCCATAAAACCAACCATGGCTTCTACTTGTTTTGCCATCGATTCTCTTGATCGCTTAGTGAAACCTTCAGGATCTCGTTGCGCTAATTGATGCCACTCATCAACCGAAACTCCTTCAGGTAAATAGGAGAGCGGATCATGTGCAGACGTTTGATCAGTAACGATATCGATTGGTACACCACGCTTTAAAAAGTCTGTGAAGAGCGTTGCAGCATTTCCTAGTAATCCGACGCTATAGCCGCGACGTTCTTCTTTTGCTTTAAGAGCTAACGAAATTGCCTCATCAACATTTGAAGTCCAAACATCTAAATAGCGATGATCTACTCGGCGTTGTAAACGCGTGGCATCAACATCAATACATAGCGCAGCGCCATCATTCATGGTGATGGCAAGTGGTTGCGCGCCTCCCATGCCACCAACACCGCCAGTTAATGTGAGTGTTCCTGCAAGCGAGCCGCCAAAGTCTTGATTAGCAACAGCGGCGAAGGTCTCGTAAGTTCCCTGCAAAATCCCTTGTGTACCAATGTAAATCCATGAACCTGCAGTCATCTGGCCATACATTGTTAGCCCTGCAGCCTCTAATCTGCGAAATTCTGGCCAATTAGCCCAATCTCCAACCAAGTTTGAGTTTGCAATAAGAACTCGCGGTGCCCATTCATGCGTTTGAAAAACACCGACCGGTCTTCCTGATTGCACCAACATTGTTTCGTCGGCTTTTAAAGTTTTGAGGGTACGTACTAGCGCGTCAAAAGATTTCCAATCGCGCGCTGCTTTACCTGTTCCGCCGTAGACAACGAGATCTTGTGGTCGTTCTGCAACTTCTGGATCAAGATTGTTCTGCAACATTCGAAGCGCAGCTTCTTGTTGCCAGCCAAGTGCGCTGAGTTGACTTCCATGTGGTGAATGAATGACGCGACTCATGCTAACTCTCCTATTACTTTCTCCACTGCGTGAAGTATCTCGCCCGACTTTACTAAAGCAACGCTTGCTTCAATTTCTGGGGTAAGCCATCGATCTGTGCCAGGACCTTGAACTTTCGTACGCAATTTCTCAATTGCTGCAGAATTTGCAGGCGATGCTTTTAATGGCGATCTCATATCAACACCGCGGGCTGCCACCATCAGTTCAATACGCAACAACTCGTGCGAAGGCATCAATGGCACGTCGCAACTTTCTCGCCGCATGCCATCCCATAGAAACATGATCTTCCTGCATTGCAGACGAAGGTATTGAATCTACGGATGCTGGAACAGCAAGACGTTTCATCTCACTTACTAAACCTGCTTGTGTGTATTGAGCAATCATCATTCCACTATCAACGCCAGGGTTATCGGCTAAGAATGGAGTTAAACCAAACGAGCGATGTTCATCAAGAGATCGATCAGTTCTTCGCTCAGACATAGATGCCACATCTGTGATGGAAATAGCGAGAAAATCGAGAACGTGAGCGATAGGTGCGCCATGGAAATTTCCGTTGCTGCTTACTTCGCCTGAAGGAAGTACAACTGGATTATCAATAATTGAAGAAAGTTCTCGGTCTGCCACTAGCGCCGCATGAGCGAGCGTGTCTCGAGCTGCTCCAGCAACCTGAGGTGCACAGCGAAGTGAATAAGCATCTTGAACTCGCTTGTCGTCTTTACCAGTGTGCGATGCAACGAGCGGAGAGTTGGCAAGAAGTCTGCTCATATTCTTAGCCGAGTCAATCTGTCCTAACTGTGGTCGTAGTTGATGCAAGTGATCTTGGAAGACACGATCAGTTCCCAATAATGCTTCAACGCTTAATGATGCAGTGATATCAATTGTTTGAAGAAGAGTTCGAATGTCAGCAATTGCCATAATCAACTGACCAAGCATTCCGTCAGTTCCATTAATTAGCGCAAGACCTTCTTTTGAACTTAATTCAACGGGAGTAATTCCAGCGCTCTTGAGTGCGCTTGCGGCGCTCACAATATTTCCTGCCGGATCTAGTACTTCACCTTCACCCATTGCAACGAGTGCGCATGAAGACAGTGGCGCAAGATCGCCAGAACAACCAAGTGATCCGTATTCTCTAACTACAGGTGTAATTCGCGCATTTAATATCGATGCGTAAACAAGCGCCGTTTCAGGCTTAACTCCAGAATATCCCCGACAAATAGTTGCTAACCGCAATGCCATCATCGCTCGGACAACTTCTACTTCAACAATCTCACCGCTTCCGGCGGCATGAGATCGAATTAAAGATTTCTGTAATTGAGCTCGCATATCAGCGTCAATGAATTTCCTTGCGAGCGCACCAAATCCTGTTGAAACACCATAAACCGGAGTTTGTGAGTCTGCGAAGGTATCGATAATGGCTCGAGAAGAGCGAATTGCATTTAACGCTTCTTCAGTAATCGTGATTTTAGTGTTACCTCTTGCGATTGCGATTACGTCACTTTGATTTAAGCCACTTATTCCGAGCAGAATTTCTGCTGGCATCTCTACCCCCGCTAAGATTTAGGTCAAGTAAGGCTATCCAAGATAGTCGAAACTGTCAGGAGTCGGACGATAGCGATGACGCTACATAACGATGGCAATTGGCCACGCGCTGGCAGTATTTTTCAGCCAAATATCACTGATGTAGAAATTGCTTTGGTGGGCGTTGGTGCATCGAAATCAGCCATCACTCCGAATAACGCAGATACAACGCCAGATGCAATTAGAGAAGCGCTACTTCGTTATTCGACATACAAGATTTCCCGCAACATCAATATTGCGTCACTGAAAGCCGGAGATTTTGGAAATGTATCGCAACCAGATAATCAGCAACAAACAATTTCGGATTTAACCAAACTCTTTCCGCAATCAAAAATCAATAGTTTTATTAGGTGGAGATAATTCCATTACTTACTCCGGCGTTTCAGCGCTCGCTCGCACTGTAGGTGGTTTTAGCAAGTCGGACTTATAACGCTAGATGCTCATTTTGATGTACGCGACGGCGTTTCGAATGGCTCACCCATTCGCCAACTCATTGAAGCTGGGCTACCTGGTTCGCAGGTGGTTCAAATAGGAATTAGCGATTTTGCAAACTCAGAGTTTTATGCTGAACGGGTAAAGAGTTATGGAATTAAAGTAATCACTCGACACGAGTGCGAAGGAAAGTCCGCAAAAGAAATTGCCGAGGATGCACTCGCTGCGCTGTCACACTGCACACATATCTATGTTGATATCGATATAGATGTGTGTGATCGATCAGTAGTCCCAGCTGCGCCTGCTGCAGCGCCTGGTGGCTTTAGTGCATTTGAATTGCGCGAGCTTGTTTTCCAGCTAGCACAATCAAAACAGGTAACTACGTTTGATATTACTGAGATAGACGCAACAATCGATTCATCGGATCAACGAACGCTGAGGCTTGCGGCTTTATGTATATTGGAAATCGCTGCAGCAAAGACAGGGAAATAACATGGCTGAGATAACTCATTCAACTGCGCTCAATACAGCGCTTTCGCAACTTCAGAGCACAGTAAAACTTTGAAGTTAGACGATAACGATTGGCGCACGCTCTCCACACCAAGACGAGTACTTGAAGTTGCTGTGCCGCTCCGTCGCGATAATGGCAGCGTAGAGATGTATAAAGGTTATCGAGTCCAATATTCAACAACTCGTGGTCCAGCTAAGGGCGGTATTCGTTTCCATCCCGAAGTTGATATGAATGAAACGATTGCGCTCGCAATGTTGATGACATGGAAGTGCGCTCTCACAAATCTTCCTTATGGTGGTGCAAAGGGTGGCATCGCAGTTGATGTACAAATCTTTCATTAAGTGAAAACGAGCGTTTAACTCGACGCTATACATCAGAAATTCTTCCGATTATTGGACCTGAACGCGATATTCCTGCGCCAGATGTCGGAACCGATGAACGGAATATGGCGTGGATGATGGATACCTATTCTGTGAATGCAGGTTTTTCTGTACCAGGAGTTGTAACGGGTAAACCAATCGTTCTTGGTGGTTCACTCGGTAGAAACTCTGCAACTGGTGATGGAGTTGGTATCGCCGTTAAAGAAGCGCTGCGCGTAAAGAATATTGATCCGAAAGGCGCAACTGTTGTCATTCAGGGATTTGGAAAAGTTGGTTATTGGGCAGGAGTTGCCTGCGAATCACTTGGTATGAAAGTTCTTGCAGTAAGCGATGTTCACGGTGGAGTAACAGGATTCAAATCAGTAAATGATTTATGGAAACACTTTCAAGAACATGGCAATCTCAATGCTCCGGGAACTGAGAAGATGACAAACACCGAACTTCTCCATCTGTCATGCGATGTGCTCGTGCCAGCAGCGCTCTCTGATGCGCTCAATGCTGAAACAGCTCAAGGGGTACAGGCGAAGATCATTGTTGAAGGTGCAAATGCTCCGACTACTCCAGAAGCTGATGCAATATTTAAAGATAAAGGAATCCTTGTCGTGCCAGATATTCTCGCAAACGCGGGCGGTGTAATCGTTTCCTACTTTGAATGGGTTCAGGATAAACAGAACTTCTTCTGGAATATCGACGAAGTAAAAGAGAATCTCAACAACATTCTTACTCGCTCAATAAAGGAAGTTGAATCAACATCACTTCAACATAAGGTTTCATGGCGTGATGCAGCGATGATGATCGGTGTTGGTCGAGTAGCTGAGGCACATAAATTGCGTGGACTGTATCCATGACCCAGCGTTTTTCGATTGC